>NZ_KV789498.1:11284-17531 GCF_001807625.1 Neisseria sp. HMSC03D10 | reverse complement strand
CGAGGCAACGCCGTACTGGTTTAAAGTTAATCACTATATCTTTACTTTTATTCCCACTCGATCGTAGCAGGCGGTTTGCCGCTTACATCGTAAACCACGCGGTTGATGCCTTTGACTTCGTTGATGATGCGGTTGGACACGCGGCCGAGCAGCGAGTACGGCAGTTCTGCCCAGTGTGCGGTCATGAAGTCGCTGGTGATGACTGCACGCAGTGCGACGACATAGTCGTAAGTGCGCCCATCGCCCATTACGCCGACAGATTTGACGGGCAGGAACACGGCGAAGGCTTGGCTGGTCAGGTCATACCAAGATGTGCCGTTTTCGTCGGTAGTGTTGCGCAATTCTTGGATGAAAATGTCGTCCGCTTGACGCAATAAGTCGGCGTATTCTTTTTTCACTTCGCCCA
Source organism: Neisseria sp. HMSC03D10 (assembly GCF_001807625.1). Taxonomy (NCBI): domain Bacteria; kingdom Pseudomonadati; phylum Pseudomonadota; class Betaproteobacteria; order Neisseriales; family Neisseriaceae; genus Neisseria; species Neisseria sp. HMSC03D10. The sequence goes on along the minus strand of NZ_KV789498.1, from coordinate 17,125 downwards.
AGATACGCACTCCCAAGCCGGGGCCTGGGAACGGATGGCGGTACACCATTTCGCGCGGCAAGCCCAAAGCGACGCCCAGTTCGCGCACTTCGTCTTTGAACAAGTCGCGCAACGGTTCAAGCAGCTTGAGCTTCATGTTTTCGGGCAGACCGCCGACGTTGTGGTGCGATTTGATGGCGTGGGCTTTTTTGGTTTTCGCGCCTGCGGATTCGATTACGTCGGGGTAAATCGTGCCTTGCGCCAGCCATTTGGCGCTAGTGAGTTTTTTCTCTTCAGCATCAAATACTTCGATAAATTCCGCGCCGATGATTTTGCGTTTTTTCTCAGGATCGGTAACGCCGGCGAGTTTTGCCATGAATTGCTCTTCGGCATCGACATGAATCACTTTCACGCCCAAGTTGCGGGCGAACATATCCATCACCATTTTGCCTTCGTTCAGGCGCAAGAGGCCGTGATCGACGAACACGCAAGTTAGTTGGTCGCCGATGGCGCGGTGAATCAGCGCGGCGGCTACGGAAGAGTCCACGCCGCCCGACAGACCCAAAATCACTTCGTCGCTGCCGACCTGTTCGCGGATTTTGACAACGGCTTCTTCGATGTAGTTCGGCATCGTCCAGCTCGGTTGCGCGCCGCAAATGTCCAAGACAAAGCGGTTCAACAGGGCGCGACCTTGTTTGGTGTGGGTCACTTCGGGGTGGAATTGGATGCCGTAGAATTGTTTTTCAACGTTTTCCATCATGGCAATCGGGCATGACGGAGTATCGCCGATAACGGCAAAGCCATTGGGCAGTTTGGATACTTTATCGCCGTGGCTCATCCATACGTCCAGCGTATTCGGCGCGTCGTCGTAAATATCGCGGGTCAGTTCGCTATCGATGGTTTTGACTTGCGCGTAACCAAATTCACGCTGGTTGCCGGGCTGAACTTCGCCGCCCAAGTGGTGCGCCATAAACTGCATTCCGTAGCAGATACCCAAAACCGGAATACCCAAATCGAAGATGCCGGTATCGGCTTGATAATCGGATTCGTAAACGGAATTGGGGCCGCCGGAGAGGATGATGCCTTTCGGATTGAAGGCTTTGATTTCGTCCAAAGGCATGTCGAAGGAATGCAGCTCGCAGTAAACATGAGCTTCGCGCACGCGGCGGGCGATAAGCTGGGTAACTTGCGAACCGAAGTCGAGGATGAGGATTTTGTCTTGGGTCATGGCGGGAACTTTGCAGAGTGATAGGGAACGGTCTGACTGTTTCAAAACGGGATTCCGATAACAAAACAGGTCGTCTGAAAACGGCGGATTATACCATTTTCAGACGACCTTTGCAGAGAGAGGGGCTTAGTTATCCTGCTGTTTATGCTGCTTATAAGGCACCATATCGCTGCGCGAAAGCAGCAGCAGGCAGCCCAGCACCATCATTCCCAAAGCAACCAGCGGCGAATAGCCGAGCCAATATTGATTGTGCAGATATACCGCCGCACCGATATACACCAGCAGCGGGCCGGAAACGATAGACTGCTTGTTGAAACCGTCCATCACCAAAACCGCAATCCCCGCCAGCACCATACCGGCGGACACGATGGTCGAAGTTGCGGGCAGGATGTCCGTCGTTTTCAAAAACCAAACAGCACCGAAGATAATCAAAAACAGCGGCAGGAAAAGCGAAGAGCGGGACATGGCGTTACTCCGTAAAATTTCAGACGACCCTGATTATTGGGTCGCAGGGGTCGTCTGAAAAGCCTGAAGAAAGCAATCTTGGGTATGTTTTTGCAAACATAGGGCTTGATGTGTAAAAAGCAGATACAAGTTTGCAGCAGTATCGGCACCCGGCGTTCCATTCACGCTGTTATCAGCCTCAGCGCACATTTTTCATCAAACGTTGTTTTTCGCGTTTCCAGTCGGCTTCTTTCAGGCTTTGGCGTTTGTCGTGTTGTTTTTTACCCTTCGCCAGACCGATTTCCATTTTGATTTTGCCGCGCGTAAAGTGCAGGTTCAACGGGACGATGGTGTAACCCGCGCGCTCGGTTTTGCCGATGAGCTTGTTGATTTCGGATTGCTTGAGCAAAAGCTTGCGCGGACGGACGGGGTCGGGTTTGACATGCGTCGAGGCAGTCGGCAGCGCGGTAATATGGCAGCCGACCAGATAAAAAGCGTCTTTTTTCCAGTAGATATAGCTTTCTTTCAGCTGCACCCGCCCGGCGCGGATGGCTTTGACTTCCCAACCTTCCAATACCAGGCCGGCTTCGAGTTGGTCTTCGATAAAGAAGTCGTGAAAGGCTTTTTTATTATTGGCAATACTCATAATTCTATTCTTGTCTTCTGTCTTTTCAGACCGGCTATTTTAACAGGATGCGGGGGTAGTGCGAACTGCTTCTCAAACCGACTGTATTTTCCAGCCTCTTCCGCTTTTCAATCTTTAAACGTATGCCGCTCTATACGGCAAATTATAGTGGATTAACTTTAAACCAGTACGGCGTTGCCTCGTCTTGCCGTACTAGCTGTACTGTCTGCGAGCCTTGTCCTGATTTAAATTTAATCCACTATAAAATCAGAAACACCAGACTACCCTAGCCTCACATTCGTATAGTATGGCAAAGTGAAATAGAAAATCCCCAACCTATCGCCCTTCCCCTCTCTTCCTAAAAAGCAAAAGAATAGGCTGGCATTTTGCTTCATACTGATTTTCGTAAGAAGCATATCAAATGTACCACACGCTCCTCGATGAGGGTCGTCTGAAACTGGGAATAGGTTTTCAGACGACCTTTCATGTTGCTGTCCGTTAATTTTCCGCATCGCGGCAGATTTCGATGGCTTCCTGAAGGCTGGAAACGCCGAAGATTTTTAGATTCGGAAACTCTTTTGCGTTGCGCGGCATATTGGCTTTGGGGACGATGGCGCGTTTGAAACCGAGTTTTTCCGCTTCTTTGAGCCGCTCTTGTCCGCGTGCGACGGGGCGGACTTCGCCGCTTAGTCCGATTTCGCCGAAGGCGACCATTTTTTCTGGCAGCGGGCGGTTGCGGAAGCTGGAGAGCATGGCGAGGATGACGGCGAGGTCGGCGGCGGGTTCGCCGATTTTGACGCCGCCGACGGCGTTGAGGAACACGTCTTGGTCGAAGCAGGCGATGCCGCCGTGGCGGTTGAGGACGGCAAGCAGCATGGCGAGGCGGTTTTGTTCGAGGCCGACGGTGAGGCGTTTGGGGGTGAAACCGTGCGCATCATCGACCAATGCCTGAATTTCGACCAGAAGCGGGCGGCTGCCTTCCTGCGTCACCAAAACGCACGAACCCGGGGTGTCGTCGCGGTAGCTGGCAAGGAAGATGGCGGACGGATTGGACACGCCTTTCAAACCGTTTTCCGTCATGGCGAATACGCCCAATTCGTTTGCTGCGCCGAAGCGGTTTTTGATGGCGCGTATCATGCGGTAGTTGGAATGTTGGTCGCCCTCGAAATACAGCACGGTATCGACCATGTGTTCCAGCACGCGCGGACCGGCAATCGCGCCGTCTTTGGTCACGTGTCCGACCAGTATCATGGCGATGCCCATTTGTTTTGCCATGCGCGTCAGTTGGGCGGCGCATTCGCGCACCTGCGATACGGAACCTGGGGCGGAAGTGATTTGGTCGGAATACATGGTTTGGATGGAGTCGATGACGACGACTTCGGGCTGATGCTGTTTCAACGCCGTCTGAATCGCTTCCATGCGGATTTCGGCAAGCAGGTTTACGCCTTCGGTCGGCAGTTCCAAACGCTGCGCGCGCAGGGCGACCTGTTGGGCGGATTCTTCGCCGGAAACGTACAGCACTTTGCGGCTTTGCGCCATTTTGGCGATGGTCTGCAACAGCAGTGTGGATTTGCCGATGCCGGGGTCGCCGCCGAGCAGGATGACCGCGCCATCGACCAAACCGCCGCCCAATACGCGGTCGAGTTCGCCCATGCCGGTCGGATTGCGCGGCACTTCGGTGGCGGTAACGGCGGAGAGGGATTGGACGGTCGAGGTATCCGCCGCCCAAGATTGGAAGCGGGCGTTTTTCGGTTCGGGCGCGGCCAGGCTTTCCTGAAGCGTGTTCCACTCGCCGCAATGCGGGCATTTGCCTTGCCATTTCGGGGAAGTGCCGCCGCATTCGGTGCATTGGTAGATGGTTTTGGGGGCTTTTGCCATGATGTTTTCCCTATGGTTTTTTGAAGTGTGAAAAGGTCGTCTGAAAACTGATAGCGTTTTCAGACGACCTTTTTTCAAGGATTCCGACTGAGCTTATTTGCTTTCGTCTTTACCGTCTTTCTTGTCTTTTTTCGGAGCCGGTTTTTTCGCCGCCAAACCTAAAGACTTCTGCCATTCGGCTGGATTTTTCACCAAATCCAAGGCTTTGCGGAGCTGGTCGTCTTTGGCTGGATTAGGAATACGACGGCTGGAGAGGTCTTCGTCTTTCTCTTTGTCCTTGCCTTTTTTGGACTTGGCGTTTTCGTCGGCTTTCGCGGCTTCGTTTGAATCAGGCGTGCTGATTTCGTTGCTGCTGTTGACGTCTTCGCCGCCGAGCGGGTTGCCGATGTGTCCGGCGAGGTCGGCTTCGCGGCTTTCAAAGGCGCGGTCTTTGTCTTTGACTTCGACGTCGGGAACGATGCCTTGCGCTTGAATCGAGCGGTCGTTCGGCGTGTAGTACAGTGCGGTGGTCAGTTTGACTGCGCTGCCGTTAGACAGCGGAATCAGGGTTTGAACCGAGCCTTTACCGAAACTTTGCGTACCGACAACGACGGCGCGTTTGTGGTCTTGCAGCGCGCCTGCGACGATTTCGGAAGCGGAGGCGGAACCTGAGTTAATCAACACGGTCATCGGGATGGTTTTCAACTCGGCAGGCAGATCTGCCAGCGGGTCTTTGCCGCTCACGCGGATATAGTCTTCGGGACGGGCTTTCAATACCGAGCTTTCTTTGCCGTCGCGTCCTTTGGTGCTGACGACTTTTGCATCTGCAGGCAGGAAGGCGGCAGACACGCCGACCGCGCCGTCAAGCAGACCGCCCGGGTCGTCGCGCAGGTCGAGGACGAGGCCTTTGAGCGGAGCGCCTTTATTTTCTTTAATCAATGCCTTGGCGGATTCATTGATGGCTGCCACGGTGCGCTCTTGGAATTGGGACACGCGGATGTAGCCATAGCCCGGTTCGAGCAGGTGGTGGCGGACGCTTTTGACTTTAATGATGGCGCGGGTCAGGTTGACGACGATGGGTTTATCCGCATTTTTGCGCGAAAGGGTCAGGGTGATTTTGGTACCCGGTTTGCCGCGCATTTTTTTCACGGCTTCACTGGTGGTCAGACCGCGTGTGGAAACGTTGTCGATTTTGACGATGAAGTCGCCGCTTTTCACGCCTGCGCGCTCGGCAGGCGTATCCTCAATCGGGGCAACGACTTTGATAAATCCGTCTTCCTGCCCGATTTCCATACCCAAGCCGCCGAATTCGCCGCTGGTAGATTCTTTCATATCGGCAAAGCCTTTTTTATCCAAATACTCGGAATGCGGGTCGAGGTCGGATACCATGCCTTTCATCGCGCCTTCAAAGAGATCGGCATCGGATTTGTCTTGGTAATAATTGGCTTTGATCTGTCCGTAAACTTCCGCCATGTTGCGGATGGATTGTACGGGCAGGGTTTCGTTGTCTTTTTTGTCTTTTTCGGCGGCAAAGCTTTGAACGCTCAAGCTGAGGGCGACGCCGCTGAATGCACCGAGTGTGTAGAGTGCGACTTTTTTCAAAGTGGATGTTGACATTATGAATGGCTTTCTTTTTGTATAGTGGATTAACTTTAAACCAGTGCGGCGTTGCCTCACCTTAGCTCAAAGAGAACGATTCTCTAAGGTG
>NZ_KV789498.1:240-11264 GCF_001807625.1 Neisseria sp. HMSC03D10 | reverse complement strand
CCTTGTCCTGATTTTTGTTAATCCACTATATTATTTCATTTCAGACCGTAATGACTGTGAAACGGTGTGGGAAATATTGCTTCAGACGACCTGAATATACGTCCGCAAGACTGTATGCGATTTACGCTTGGCAAACAACAGGGTTAGCGTAAAAAATATCTGCGCGGGTGTAAAAGCTTTTGAATATAGGGCCGTCGGGTTCAGTTGTTAAATTTCAGACGACCCCGTGATACGGCAAAAGGTCGTCTGAAAATGTCAAACCGGTTTGCAGGTCAGCTTATCCAGGAGAGCGGGTTCATTGCCTGCCCGTTGTAGCGGACTTCCAAGTACAAACCTTCCATGCCTGAAGGCAGGGTTCCGCTGACGCCCAGGCGGTTGCCTGCGGCTACGGCGTAGCCTTTGGCGACTTCGATTTCGCTCAAACCTGAATAAATGCTGATATAGCCGTCGCCGTGATCGATGACGATGACTTTGCCGAAACCTTCCAGTTCATCGGCGTAGGTAACCGTACCGGCGGCGATGCTGCTGACGGTTGACGGAGTCGTTTGGTAGAACACGCCTTTCCACACTTCACCGTCGCCGCGGTCTTGTCCGAAGAGTCCGGCAAGTGTGCCGTTTACCGGTTTTTTCAGACGACCCTGCATACGGCTGAAGCTGTTGGCATTGCTGATGCTGACATATGAAGGCGCGCGGATGTTCATGTCTTCTGCGGTCAGGTTGGACATGGCGGCGCGTTCGTCGGCGGCTTTTTGCGCGGCGGCGGCGCGGTCTTTGCGCGCTTTTTCAGCGGCGGCAAGACGGGCTTCGGCGGCTTTTTTACGCGCTTCGGCTTCCTGGCGGCGTTGCTCGGCTTTGTGTTTGTCCAAGTCTTTCAACAAGTTGTTCAGGCGTTGTTCGTTTTCTTTGTGGTTGATTTTTTTCTGCGTATCTTTTGCCATTTGCGCATTTTGGCGGCGGCTTTCCGCCTGTTCGGCAGTGTTGGTTACACCTTGGCGGCGCAGCGAGGACTGGATGTTGACCTGAAGTTTTTTCAGGTATGCCAGCTCGTTGTTGATTTTCTGCTCTTGCGCTGCCAGCTCTTTTTGCTGCTTCTCAAGGTCTTTGATGACTTGCTCGTTGGCAGTATTGATATAGCGGGTGTAACGCAGAAAGCGGGTTTTCTGACCCGGCTCGGCATTTTTCAGGAACAGGGCAACGGCGTTGGGTTGGCTGTTTTTATAGTTGCCTGAAACGAAACGGGAAATTTGCGCGCGCGTGTTGGAAACCTGAGTTTTCAGGTGGTTCAAATCAGCATTGAGTTTTTGAAACTTGTCCCATGCGTCGCGCTGTTGGCGGTTGATGGCGGATAAGTTGATACGGCTTTGCTGCAACTGCTTCAACGTGGTGTTGACGTGGATGATGAAACCTTCGTTGCGGCTGCGCAGCGATTTTTTGCTTTCCAAATCATTGGCAGCGGCGGTTACTGCGGCTTTGAAGTCGTCTGAATCGGCGGCAGCGGTTTTCTTATCGGCTTTGTCCGCTTTTTTCTCGACGGCTTTTCTGTCTTGTTTTTCCGCTGCTTCGTCTTTTTTAGGCAACTCGGCGGCTTCTTTTTTTGCCTTTACATTATTTTTGGCTGCGGGTTTGTCTGCCGCTTTGTCTTTGCCTTTTACAGGCTCGGTTTTTACGGGAACGGCTTTGCCTGCCTTCTCTTCTGCTTTGGCTTCGCCTTTTTTGGTTTTGTCGCCTTTATCTTGTTTTTTAACTTCTTTGTCGTTTTTGCGTTCTTTGGCACGCTCGTTTTTCGCCGCTTCGGCAGTTTCCTTTTTCGCGGCAGGTTTCGCTTTGTCTTTGGCAGCTTCTTTTTTAGCAGGTTCGGCGTCTTTTTTGTCTTTGACGCTTTTTTTGACAGGCGCAGCCTTTTCCTTGGGCGCGTCTTTGGCGGCGAAAGAAGGCGAAGCGAAACCGATGAGCAGGGCGAGTAAAAGAGGTTTGTAACGCATGATTGGGTTCTGGATCGTTAAAGTAAAGGCAATAGGCGGAATTATATAGTCAGCGGGGTCGTCTGAAAATAACATCTGCCCATATTTGTCTAGACAATGCTTTTCTCTGCGCTTGCAATCTGAACAAGCGGTCTTATATAGTAGGAGCTACGGTGTTAGCTTCTTTATTTTCAACCCTCAAAGGTTTCTTATTTACATGAATAAAATCATTCTGCCTGCGCTTTGCGCCCTGCTTCTTGCTTCCTGCGGTAACGATACCGACAAAATCGGACGTGCCAGCACGGTTTTTCATATGCTGGGGAAAAATGACCGTATTGAAGTCGAGGGTTTTGACGATCCTGATGTGCAAGGGGTTGCCTGTTATATTTCTTATGCGAAAAAAGGCGGTTTGAAAGAGACGGTGAATTTGGAGGAGGATGCGAGCGATGCTTCCGTGTCGTGCGTGCAGACGGCGGAGGTCATCCGTTACAACGAGCAAGCCGTCGTCAAGCCGCGGGAAGTGTTTAAGCGCAGCGCGAGCTTGGCGTTCAAGAGCCAGCAGATTATCCGTTATTACGATCCTAAACGTAAGGCGTTTGCGTATTTGGTTTACAGCGACAAAATCGTTCAGGGTTCGCCGAAGAACTCTTTGAGCGCGGTGTCGTGCTTTGGCGGTGCTAAAGCGGATGCGCAGCAAGTTGCCGGCGGTATGGAAGGCAAACAGATTTACGGTGCGTGCGTCGTGGATGCGCCTGTGCCGAACAAGTAAAAGATGAGCGATATGAACCTAACCGACCATTTCCTGATTGCCATGCCCGATATGGACGACCCGTTTTTCGAAAATTCGGTGATTTATGTGTGCGAACACAACGAAGAGGGCGCGTTGGGCATCATCATCAACAAACCGTCGCCGATTACGATGGACATGATTTTTGCGGCAACCGACCGCAATATCCCTTTGCGGATGCAGCACGAACACGTCATGATGGGCGGGCCGGTACAGATTGACCGCGGCTATGTCGTGCATACGCCCGTGGGCAACTGGCAAAACAGTATGATTGTTTCAGACGACATTGCGCTGACGTCTTCGCGCGATGTGATTGAAAACTTATCGCGTCAGGGCGCGGTGGACAAGATTTTAATCAGCATAGGCTATTCGAGCTGGAGCAAAGGGCAGCTTGAACGCGAGCTGGCGGACAATGTCTGGCTGACGGTGAAGGCGGACGAGCATATTTTGTTCGATATGCCTTACGAACACCGCTACGCCGCCGCATTCGCCAAGCTGGGTATCCAGCCCGATGCGCTTGTCTGTGGGGCCGGTCATGCATAAAGCACCGGCAGGGACGGTTTTGGCGTTTGATTTCGGCGAGGCGCGTATCGGCGTGGCTCAGGGCGATGCGGAACTTGGTCTGTCTCACCCTTTAGCGACCGTGACCGGCAACAGCAACGACGAGAAATTCAACGCCATCGCCAAGCTGATACGGGAATGGCAGCCCAAGCATCTGGTCGTCGGACTGCCGACCCACGCCGACGGTACGGAACACGAGTTGACCCGCCTTAGCCGCAAATTCGGCCGCCGCCTGCACGGGCGTTTCAACCTGCCCATATATTGGGTGGATGAACGGATGTCCTCGCTATATGCGGAAAGCCTGCTTGCCGAAGCGCAGGTATTCGGGCGCAAACAGAAGGCGGTACTCGACCAAGTGGCGGCGCAAGCGATTTTGCAGGGCTTTTTCGACGGCGGCGCGGTAGAGTATTTCAACGGCAGGGAAGAAGGTTCGGAAGAATAATTTGTTTGAGATAGTTTGAAAAAAGGTCGTCTGAAAGCTGTATTGACGGGATTGAATCCGGCAACAGGCTTTCAGACGACCTTTTCGCATCAGAACAAGGCTTCAATCCTTAACAGCGCACCGACGCGGTGTTTTTGGTTTTCCTTGCGGTTGTTGTAATAGTTGACTTCGGTTTGGGTAAACAGCCAGTTGCGCCAAATCGGTTGGCGGTAGGTGGTAAACGGACCGTAGGTATTGAGGGCGGCTTTGCGTTTTTCGATATTGCCGCCGGTGTACACGCCGTAGTTGACGTGGCGGTGTTTGCCGAGGTTGTGTTGGCGGAAGAGGCTGTTGCCCCATGTCCAGTCTTCGGTTTTATCGTGTTCGTATTGCAGGTGTGCCTGATTGGCGATAAAGCTTCTTTCGCTGGGGATGTAGCGCGTTTCCCAGTTGGTACGGACATGGTGTTTGCTCTTGATGCCGTAACGGTAGATTTGTTCCAAGCTGGTGTCGATGTTGTCGGTCAGTTGCCAATTGCTCGAGCTTTTGGCGCGGGCGAACAGGTCGCTGCCGGAGCGGATACCGATATCGAAGTCGGTATCGATGCGCTGTTTTACGAATGCTTCAGACCATCGTACGGCAATGGAGGCATTTTTGTCGCGGCTTTGGGATGCGTCGAATATCCTGCCGTTGGTATTAGTACGGTTGCGGTAGGCGTTGGCTTCGTGTTTCAACTCGTCGTCCAAAGAGTCGTCACCGAAAACCACATGGACTTTTTTCTCTAAGGTCGGCAGTTTCAGACGACCCCGTACGCGGGGCGTCACGGTAAACTTGTCGTCAGGATTCCATTCGGTATCAAGCATAAGGCGCAGGTTAGCGTCGGCAGGATGGTCGGGATTTGGTTCGCCAAACCAGTCGTCGATGCGGTTGGACCATTTGTCCAAGCGTTTGGAAACTCCTTTGTGGCGGTGGTCCAACCAAGTGTCGCCGTCGGCGGGCGGTTCGTCGTTCGCTGCAGCCATCGTCGGGAAAAGGATAAGCAGGGTGAGTAGGGATAACGTAGAGGTTCGGAGAGTCATTGTTTTTCCTAGCTTAAAGCATAAAGCTATTATGGACGGTATCTTAGGGGTAATGCAAGTCGTCTGAAAAAGGCTGTGATAAAATCTTGCGCGCCCGGTTTGCCGCCGTTCTGTTGTGCAGAAAAGCAGTCAGGCGGGCGCATACCAATACATTAAGGAAAACCGAATGAGTATTTTGTCAAAAATTTTTGGTAACAAGCCGTCCGGCGAAACGGCACAAGAGCCGCGCAAACTTTCCGCGCAGGAAAAAAGCGAGGGCGCGGCGCGGGCGATTTATGCGAAAGATAAAGTGTATGTGCCGCTGTCTGCCATGCAGGCGGATGTGTCGGAAGGAACGGGTATCCCGTATATAGGTCGTCTGAAAGACGGACGGACGGTTTTATATCTGTTTGAAACCTATGAGGCGGCGCGGGCTTTTTCAGACGAGCAGGATGGCGCTTTAGACGGTATCGGTTTGGTCGGCGCGTTGGATAAGGCAGACCAGTTCAACAATTTGAGTAATGTCTTGCGTGTCGCGCACTCGCTGGGCATTCAACTGATGGAATACAGAGGGCAGGACGGCGAGCATTTTGAATGCGCACTTTCTTGGTTGATGCGCGTGAACGGCGCGGACGGCATGGCGGCTTCCAGAGAGAAGATGGAGGCGTTGTCCATCGGCACCGATGCCAAGCTGCCGCTGCAATTTCACCCGATAGCCATTGTCGGTTTTTCCAATCCCTATAAAGTAACGCCGGCGCGGGCGGAGGAATTGTTCACACAGTTCACGAATGTCGAAGATGACGAATTGCTGGACTTTTTTGCCGGCAACACGCCGCAGGAGAATGTGTTGCTGATCGGGTTGGTGGAAAAATATTCGGCGGATTTGGCGAAATCCGTGAAGTATATTGTTTGGAACCAATTGGCGGAGCAGCCGCTTTTTGTCGGGATAAACCGCAAAGACGGCGGGCTTTATGCGCGGGACGGTTATTTATACCTCTTTTACACCGACCGTTTCCAACACATGGGACCTGCCGGCTGCCATCCCGTTTCCGGCAAGGAAGCAGCGTTGGACTTGGTTCGCCGCCACGAACTGAAAGGCATTGCCCTGACCGACGGGCTGCACAATATGGCGCGGTTTGAAAACGACGTGATTTTCCAAGACGGGGAATAGCCGAAACCTTCCTGCCTCGGCTTGAAATAAAAGGTCCTTGGATTCGGATTTAAAGTGCAACACAGGCTTTCAGACGACCTTTTTTTGTTTTCGCGTCAATTCTCCCTAAGTCGGGTTTAATTTAAGTTAAACCGCAAATTAAACGACGGAATTTTGTTACACTCGGCATTTTACACTTCACACAAAGGAAACATCATGGCATTAATGGACAGTCTGCTGAACGCGGCAGTACAAGCACTGGGCGATAAAGATGGTAGCGGCGCACAAAACTCTCTGACCGATATGGCGATGGATTTGGTACGTCAGCAAGGCGGCGTGGGCAGTCTGATCAACCAGTTACAGCAAGGCGGATTGGGCGACGTATTGAACAGCTGGATTTCCAACCAACAAGACAACGCGCCCATATCCGGCAGTGATTTGCAAAACGCGCTGGGCAGCGACACCATCAGCCAAGTGGCGCAAAAGTTCGGCATTGATGCCAACCAGGCGGGCGACCTGCTGGCGCAAGTCCTGCCCAACCTCGTCGATAAAGCCACACCCAACGGCTCGGCACAAGAAGCCGACGGTTTCGGTCTGGACGACATTGCCTCCGCCATACTGAAAAACTTCACTAAATAAGCGGCACTTTAAACAAAAAGGTCGTCTGAAAATATTCTTTCAGACGACCTTTTTACATTCTTTTCACATCAATCCTGCATCAGCCAATATTGCAGGCCGATTAGGGTTTTGCCGTCTTTGATTTCGTTGTTTGCCAAAGCGGCGCGGGCTTCTTCCTTGCTCATCAGGACGGTTTCGGTGATTTCGTCTTCGTCGTTGCTCAAGGTGCTGCCGAGGCGCACGCCTTCTGCTTGGTAAAAGTACATTTTTTCGTCGCAGAAGCCGATGGCAGTGTAGAAGCTGCTGATGAGTTTGACGCGGTCGGCGGTGTACGGGGTTTCTTCCGCCAGCTCGCGCAGGGCGCATTCGGCGGGGTCTTCGCCTGCATCGAGTTTGCCGGCGGGCAGCTCGAGCGTGGCAGCGTCTGCGGCGTAACGCCATTGGCGCACGAGTACGGCTTTGCCCTCTTCGGTAACCGCCAAAACGCAGGCCGCGCCGGGATGGCGGATGACGATGCGCTGGCTTTCGTTGCCGTTGGGCAGGCGGACTTTGTCGCGGTTGATGGTAACAAATGAGCCTTGGTAAATCGGCTCGCTACTGAGTTTGGTTTCTTTCAAATCCATTTGCGTGTTCTCTTTGTAAAGTTTGATACGGGGTCGTCTGAAAATCGGGAATGGGTTTTAACTTCGTTGAAGCCGCGCTTTCAGACGACCTCTTGAGTCATGAAAAAGCTCGTCTGAAAGGGAGCGAAGCGGGTTTCGCTAAACCGTTTGTGCTGCTTTAAACCCTGCTGCGTTCGATTTCAATGCCGACTTCTTTGACATCGGGCAGGATGCCGGGTTTGATGATTTTGACGCGCACACTCAACGCGCCGAAATTGTCGAGGATGAGTTTGGCGATGTGTTCCGCCAATGATTCGAGCAAGAGGAAGCTTTGTTCGGCAAGGCTTGCCCTGACGGCTTCGCAGACTTCGCCGTAGTGGACGGTATTGCCGATGTGGTCGTCTTGACCGCTTTGTTCGGGAATGCCGATGTCCAAGTCCAAAATCAGGGTTTGGGGGCGTTCGCGTTCCCAGTCGTACACGCCGATTAAGGTGTCCGCCTTCATGCCGCGTAAAAAGATTTTGTCCATTTGCCTGCCTGTTTTTTTGATAAAATGAGCGTCCCATTTTAAGTAAAGCATCTGAAATGTTCAATGTATCCGCCGTTATCGCGGCTTATTTAATCGGTTCGCTGTCGTTTGCCGTCATTGTTTCCAAATATTACGGCATGGACGATCCGCGCACTTACGGCTCGGGCAACCCCGGCGCGACCAATGTTTTACGCAGCGGCAAGAAAAAAGCGGCGGCGCTGACTTTGCTGGGCGACGCGCTCAAAGGTTTGGTGGCGGTGGTTTTGGCACTCTGCCTGCAAGATGCTTTGACTCTGTCGGACATCACCATAGCGGCGGTTGCCGTCGCCGCGTTGGTCGGACATATGTGGCCGCTGTTTTTCGGCTTCAAAGGCGGCAAGGGCGTGGCGACGGCTTTGGGCGTATTGCTGGCGCTTTCGCCTGCAACGGCTTTGGTTTGCGCGGCAATTTGGCTGGTGATGGCGTTCGGCTTTAAAGTGTCCTCACTTGCCGCACTCGCCGCCACCGTAGCCGCGCCGCTCGTCGCCTTCTGGCTGATGCCCTACCCTTCTTGGGCTTGGGCGACCGTTGCCATTGCCGTGCTGGTGTTGTACCGCCATAAAAGCAATATCCAAAACCTGCTTCAAGGCAAAGAAGGCAAAATCGGAGACAAGGCGGACAAGCCTTAAACCTGATTTTATTTTTCAGACGACCTGTCCGATTGCGGAATGAACCAAGGTCGTCTGAAAACCTTTCAATCTACACTGCGGCATCGCCTTAACCTGCCGACAAGTATCGGAAACCGATTTAATCCATTATAATCAAGCTCTTTTGTTTCACAACCAAACTTCCATGCCGAAACGCCCGTTCAAAACCGTCCTGACCGCCTTTACCTTGGCCGCGCTGTCTGCCTGCTCGCTGGTCAAGTATCAGCCTGTCGCCACCATCAATAAAATTGATATGAACCAAGGCTATCGTTTTGAAACCAGCCAGTTTCGGCGCGAAGAAGACGACACCTTCATCATCCTGATGCTCTCCGGCGGCGGCACGCGCGCGGCGGCGCTGGGCTACGGCGTGTTGGAACAGCTTCAGCAGCAAAAAGTTACCATCGGCGGCAAAAGCAAGTCGCTGATGTCCAATGTCGATTTGGTGGTCGGCGTATCCGGCGGCTCCGTCCTCGCTGCCTACTTCGCGCTCAAAGGCGAAGAAACCATCCCCATGTTTTACAAGCGTTTCCTTCACCAAAACTTCCAACGCCAAGTCGTCAAGCAAGCCTTTTCCATGTCCAACCTGCCCCGCCTCGCCTCACCCGAATACGGACGCGGCGACCTCTTGCAGGAGCAGTTTGAAAACCACCTTTTCGGCAAAGCCACCTTCCGCGATTTGGAAATGCACGGCAAAGGCCCGTTCGCCATCATTTCCGCCACCGACATGGGCGCGGGCGAACGCCTGAACTTCACGCAAGAATACTTCGACCCCATGTGTATCGACTTGGGCAGATTGCGCCTGGCCCGCGCCGTTGCCGCCTCCAGCGCAGTGCCCATGGTGTTCGCCCCGATTACCCTCAACAACAACGGCGGCAACTGCGGCTACACCCTGCCGCCTCAGCTGCAAATGACCGGTCTTGAGTCCCAAAAGCAGCAAAACGCCACCTATCAAGAGTTTAAAGACAGGTTCAACAAATACAGCGACAGCAAAACCCGTCCCTACATCCACCTGATAGACGGCGGCCTGACCGACAACCTCGGCATGCGCAGCCTCTTGGACATGACCGAAATGTATCCCGACAAAGTGTTGGAACAACAAATCCGCAGCCGCAACCTGCGCCACATCGTCGTCATCAGCGTCAACGCCCAAAACCAAATCAGCAGCAATATGGACAAAACCGCCGCCGTGCCCGGATTCCGCGACGTCGTTACCGCCATCGTCAACATCCCCATCGACCAATACACCCAAGAATCCCAACGCCGCTTCCGCGCCTTCGTCGACAAACGCAACGAAGCCAGCCGACAAAACGGCGACGGAATCAGCTTTTCCTTTGTCAGCCTCAACCTCAAAGACCTGCCGCCCTCCGCGTTGCGCGACAAAGTGTTGAACATCCCCACCAGCTTCTACCTCCCGCCCGAAGACGTGGACAACCTGCGAACCGCCGCAGCCGAGCTGATGAAACAGTCCCAAGACTACCAAAAACTGCTGCACGAATTTGCCGCACACCCCAACCCCGAAACCATCTTCGCCGAGCCGCCGCCACCCGACCCCAAAGCCGGCAAAGCAGCCAAAAAACAAAACAAACCCATCCAATAACCACACCACAACCCTTTCAGACGACCCATATAGTGGAGTAAAAAGACACGGAAACTATAGTGGATTAAATCTAAATCAGGACAAGGCGACGAAGCCGCAGACAGTACAGATAGTACGGAACCGATTCACCTGGTGCTTCAGCACCTTAGAGAATCGTTCTCTTTGAGCTAAGGCAAGGCAACGCCGTACTGGTTTAAATTTAATCCACTATAAAACCCAAAGGTCGTCTGAAACACCGAAACGGAACACCCCGATCATGAACGACAAAACCAGCCCCATCGTTACCGACATCAACCGCCCCGTCCTCGTCCCGCCCGGCGGCCATAAAAAAGTCCTGCTGCATTCCTGCTGCGCCCCGTGCAGCGGCGAAGTCATGGAAGCCATGCTCGCCAGCGGCATCGACTACACCATCTACTTCTACAACCCCAACATCCACCCGCTCAAAGAATACATGTTGCGCAAAGAAGAAAACATGCGCTTCGCCGACAAATTCGGCATCCCCTTCATCGACAAAGACGACGACTACGAAAACGACCGCAAAGAATGGTTCGCCAAAGCCAAAGGCATGGAATTCGAACCCGAACGCGGCATCCGCTGCACCATGTGTTTCGACATGCGTTTCGAAAAAGCCGCCCAATACGCCCACGAAAACGGCTTCCCCGTCTTCACCAGCTCGCTGGGCATTTCCCGCTGGAAAAACATGGCGCAAATCAACGACTGCGGCCACCGCGCCGCCGCACCTTACGACGACGTCGTGTATTGGGATTTCAACTGGCGCAAAGGCGGCGGCAGCGCGCGCATGATCGAAATCAGCAAACGCGAACACTTCTACCAACAAGAATACTGCGGCTGCGCCTACTCCCTGCGCGACTCCAACGCCCACCGCAAATCGCAAGGCCGCATCCCCATCAAACTCGGCGTGCTGTATTACGGCGACGAGTCCACACAATACGAACCCTCGCCTGACGAACAGGCAGCCAAAATCGTTGTGGACAAATAATTGATACCGGTTTTGCTATGAAAAAAGGTCGTCTGAAAGTTTCAGACGACCTTT
>NZ_KV789498.1:0-220 GCF_001807625.1 Neisseria sp. HMSC03D10 | reverse complement strand
AAAGGTCGTCTGAAAGTTTCAGACGACCTTTTATGTATCATAAACAACAACAGCTCACCTTCTGAGACCTTTGCAAAATACCCCTCTTCACCTGTTCCCCCGACAGCCGAAACCCAAACACAGGTTTTCGTCTATTTCCGCCCCTAATTGCGCCTAATTTTACCTAAATACCCCCTTAATCCTCCCCGGATACCTGATAATCAGGCATCCGGGCCGCCTT
>NZ_KV789497.1:53778-57241 GCF_001807625.1 Neisseria sp. HMSC03D10 | reverse complement strand
AAGAAGGTGCTCATGGGAAATCCCCTAAATGTTGTATAAACAACGCGGTGATTTCTTACACCTTGGTATTCCTGTTCCGTTGAATCCTATACAATACACCCTATAATCTCTCGAATAACATACATCCTTAAAGGACACCAATGAAAGCCTACCTTGATTTAATGCGTCATGTTCTCGAAAACGGTACCGATAAATCCGACCGTACCGGTACAGGCACTCGTTCGGTGTTTGGTTATCAAATGCGCTTCGATTTGAGTCAAGGCTTTCCGCTGCTGACTACCAAAAAGCTGCACTTGCGCTCGATTATCCATGAGCTGCTTTGGTTTCTCAAAGGCGATACCAACATCAAATATTTGAAAGATAATAATGTTTCCATTTGGGACGAATGGGCGGACGAAAATGGCGACTTGGGGCCTGTGTACGGCTACCAATGGCGCAGTTGGCCTGCCCCCGACGGTCGCCATATCGACCAAATTGCCAATGTGGTGGAACAAATCAAGAAAAACCCTGATTCCCGCCGTCTGATTGTGTCGGCATGGAATCCCGCGTTGGTAGATGAAATGGCATTGCCGCCTTGTCATGCGCTGTTTCAGTTTTACGTTGCCAACGGCAAATTGTCCTGCCAGCTTTACCAACGCAGTGCGGACATTTTCCTCGGCGTACCGTTCAACATTGCCAGTTACGCGCTGTTGACCATGATGGTCGCCCAAGTCTGCGGGTTGGAAGCAGGAGAATTTATTCATACCTTCGGCGATGCGCATCTGTACAGCAACCATTTCGAACAGGCAAAACTGCAATTGAGCCGCGGCACCCGTACGCTGCCGGTGTTGAAAATCAATCCGGAAGTCAAAAACTTGTTTGCATTTAAGTTTGAAGATTTCGAGTTGGAAGGCTACGACCCGCATCCGCACATCAAGGCCGCCGTGGCAGTGTAGGATGGAAAATAGCTAAAAGGTCGTCTGAAATTTCAGACGACCTTTTGATTACGGCGGGTTTATAGGATGCCGTTGGTGTGCACGTGGTCTTCTGTTACTGGTAAGGTTTTATGCTGGTAGGAATAGACGGCATCTTGGATGGTGTTGATGTTTTTGCTGACGCTGACTAATACATCAGACATGCTGACGTTGCTGCCTTTGGTATTGACATTATCAAGCGTATCGCCGTTATGGGTGTTGGAGTTGGCATAAACATCAATATCCGATTCATAACGCAGCCAGGTTTTGTAGATTTGGCCTTTGATGTCGGTTACCAAGGTATTATTTGCCATATTTAAATTAGCATTAACCTTACCATCCCCGGTACTGCGGACTTCAACGATACCGTTATCCAGGTGTCCGTGTAGCGACAGGGTATTATTGGTAACGTTATATTCCTTGGCATTTGTACGCATAAAGGCAAATTCAGCATAACCGCCGGATTCTTCACGAACGGTAACGGCGTTGTTGTTTAGCGTAACCGAGCCATGCATCGGTACGTCGGAGTGATGTTCTTCAATATAGAAAGGAACAGCTCCGCTCTTTATTTTGCCAATATCAGCAACATTATCACTGATGTTGATGGTGCTGGTACCGATACCTTTTTCATGAGTTTGCGGGGCGTAGGTATCATTGATAACCGCCATCAGGTATTTGGTGGATTCGCCACTGATTTTGTTACCGGTAATGTTTAGTGTGTAATCCATTTTTTGTTCATGGTTACGGAATTCGATACCGTAGGTTTGGATATTGTCTTTATAGACCTCCAAGTTATTGATTGTGTTGTTGCTGATGTCAAAATAGCCTTTATCTTTACTGTGTAAGTCCCGGCGTTGCGTATTGGTCTGTACTTGGATACCTGAATACATATGGTAGTCGTATCCCGGGGTGTCATCGACGGCAAGACGGAACGAAGTGTCCTGTGTAATGACATTACCGGATATTTTGACGTTGTCCAGCGAGAATTGGCGGTTATAGACGGCAATCCCGTACAGGCGGTCGCCATTTAATGTGTTGTTTTCAATCAAGACGTTTGTGCCGTCATGTACATCCAAACCTTTCCGATAGTTGTGATCTGTTGTGTTTTTACGGTAGGTAATCCCGTAGTTGTAGCTACCTGCAGCGGCAGCCATACCATAGCCGGTACCGCCATCATCTTGGTGTCCGTTCCAAGATAAGAGATTGCCTTCTCCAAGGAAATTCTTCTGATAGGAAACCAGAGCACCGGCAACGCGGTTGTGGTGCAGCTTGGAATCAATAATACGGTTGTTTTCACCTAAAGGCAGTGAATCGTATTTGTCGTCGATGGAACCGTTGGCAACGCGATCTTTATAAGACAGTTTATAGCCGGCTTCACGCATGAGTGCGGCGGTAGAGGTAAAGGTTACGCCTGCACGGTTTGCACCGGATACTTCCACTTTGCTGATCAGGGTGTTGTCTGCATCGTTGACTAAAATACCGTTTACTTTACCGAAGTAGCTTAAATCTTTCCGGTAGAAGTCAGCATTGGTATATCGAACCGATAGGTCGGCAATCGTTTTACCATTTTGACCATCCACCAAGATACCTGCAAAGGCACGAACATCGTCGTGGTTGGTGTTGGAATTGAATATGCCGACTTGGGCTTTGTCGAAGTTAATCTGGGTTTTACCCATACCCGAACCGAAGATGCCTTTAACGCCGGAGGTATTATTGTCGATAACGATTTGATCAGAAATGTAATAAGTACCGTCCATAAACAGCATGGCTTTTTCTTTGTGGGCGGCTTCGAGTGCAGCTTTGATGGCAGTCAGACTGTCTTTTTTACCTGTAGGATCCGCACCGAAATCATTTACATTAATGTAGCGACCATATTGTTTGGATTCATATACTTTATAGTCGCCGGATTCCGATTGTTTGCCTTCGGCAGGATTATGGATATGGGCAGTCGCAGTCGTTCCTTTTTCAGCAGCAGGTTGCGTAGGAGAAACATTTTTGTTGTTTTGGTGTTGTGTTGCATTATTATTGTCATCGGAAAGGTCGGTTACTTTGCCGGTGTTGTCTTGTGCCGGCAGCGTACTCTTGCCGACATGGGATTTATCGGATGATGGGTTGTCTGTTTTAGAGCCGGTATTTTTTGCAGGTTTGCTCATTTCTTCTTCGTTTGAAGAATGATTGCCCAGTTTATTTTCCGAATGTTTGATTTGTTCTGCACGGTTTTTTTCTGCCAGCTCGGCTTTTGCAGCAGCATCAGCAGCTTTACGGGCCGCTTCTGCCTTTTCGCGAGCACTGATGATGGCTGCTTTACGATCGATTTCTCGTTTTTGTTCCAAAGCTACACGTTCGGCTTCAGCTTTTTCTCGGGCTGCTTTGCGCTCGGCTTCAGCTCTTTCCTGAGCGGCCTTTTTCTCGGCCGCGGCTTTTTTCTCGGCTGCGGCCATGGCAATCTTGTGCGCAATTTCGGCTCTTTCCTGAGCAGCTTTTTTCTCGGCCGCGGCTTTTTTCTCGGC
>NZ_KV789497.1:28692-53758 GCF_001807625.1 Neisseria sp. HMSC03D10 | reverse complement strand
GCAATTTCGGCTCTTTCCTGAGCGGCTTTTTTTTCGGCTGCGGCTTTTTTCTCGGCTGCGGCTATGGCTGCTTTATGTGCTGCTTCAGCTCTTTCTTGTTCTGCTTTTTTCTCGGCAGCAGCTTTGGCTTGGGCAAGCAACTGGGTTTCGAAAGGCGTCAGTTTGGCTTTATTCATAGAAAACTTGGTTGGCTGCATATTTGAGGTATCGGTAATGTTGGTTTTGCCATAAGTTTGCTTCGGTAGGGCGGTAGCGATATTTATTCCACCCATTGAGTGTTCAAAAATCAAAGCGTTTAGTGTAGAAGAAGTCGTTTGCCCTTGTCCTGTTGTGTTTGAGATCGCAGGAGATGTGTGGATGGTAGTTTGCCCATGATTAGCGAGTGCAGACAGAGTTTGTTTTGACATAATTTGTATTTCCCATGTTTGAACATTACGGATTCATACCCGTAGCAATGTAACGATATGGTGTTCCTTTTATCAAATAGAGGAGTTTCCCTGTGTAAGAAAAATACTGCTTGCGGCAGAAGTTTTCGACTAAAAACCGATTTAAAGGTTGTTATCTTCAATCGGGCGGGCCGTATCTATTCGTTTTTCTGATGGTGTGTTGCCTTAGAGAATAAGGAAAACCTTTTATGGTTCGGACTCCGGCCGTTTTGATTGTTTGTTGCATATCTAGACGGTCGAACCTCTTATCATTTCATTCATTCACGTTATCTGTACTGTATTTTGGGTTATTTAGGTAATTTAACCTAGATTAAGTAAGATTGCGAGATTGTTTATTAGTTCACTGTAACCAGAATAAATGTTCCTTTTTGACTGGGGAAGTGAGCTAATATTCGAAATGAGTAATTGAGAGTAATTCTAGCATGACAAATAAGAAAATGATAAGTTCATAATGAAATATTTGGGTTGGAAATTTAATATATTGAAAATATTACTAATTATATTTAGTAATTAATTTGAGAAAGTAGATTTTTTCGAAAAAACTGTTGTTTTTTGTACCGCTTGGCAAGATAAACTACCGTTTGTTTGTGAAAAAAAGGTCGTCTGAAACTTTTTTCAGACGACCTTTTTGTTGGTTTGCTTCACACTTCGATTTTATTGGGTGTGAAGGTTTCCCATTTGTTGCAGGCGGGGCAGTGCCAGAAGAAGACTTGGGATTTGAAGTGGCAGTTGCGGCAGCGGTACATGACGCTGCGTTGGAGTTGGCGGCCGATGACGGAGCGCATCATGTCGGCGTCGGCTTTCCATGCGGGATTCATGTCGCTGATTTTCAAACCGAGCAGGCGGTATACGCCGTTGAGGTCGGGTTTTTGACGTACGAGGTCGATGGCAAGTTGGGCGGCTTCGCTTTCGCCTTTGAGCAGAAGGGCTTTTTCGTAGATGACGTTGATGAGGTCTAAATCGGGGAAAGTCTGCATGTAGCCGATGAGCCGATTCAACCCTTCTTCCTGTTTGCCTTGGGCGGCGTAGGCTTCGTAGAGTTTTTCGCCGACCATGCTCAGGTAGGCATGGTTTTGCTGTTCGATGGCGCCGTATGCCTCGACAGCGGCGGGGAAATTGCCCTGTTTGGTTTCGATGTCGCCCAAAATCATGTTGGCGCGGGCGCATTTTTTGTTGGCGTCCAAGGCTTTCTGGACGTTGTAACGGGCGGCGTCAAGATTGGATTTGAACAGCGCGGTTTGGGCAAGTTCGCAATAAAACTGTGCAATTTCAAATTGGTAGGTCTGCTCGTCGTGGCTGAGGAGCTGCGCGGTTTCGATGGCTTTTTCCCAGTCGCGGTCTTGCTGGTAGATGCTGAGCAGGTGTTGACGGGCTTCGCGCGCCATGTTGCCTTCCTGCAAGCCGATGAAGATTTGTTCGGCACGGTCAACCAAGCCTGCGCTTTGGTAGTTTTGCGCGAGTTCGAACAATACCCGCGCGCGTTTTTCGTTGACGGTATCGGGCGAGTCGAGCAGGGCTTGGTGCATATTGATGGCTTTGTCGTTTTCGCCGCGCTGACGGTAGAGTTTGCCCAAGGTCAGGTTGAGGTCGTAAGACTGTGGCTGCTGGTCAATGACTTCCGCCAGTTCGCGGGCGGCACGGCCGCTGTTGCGGTCAACCAATGCGTCCAGACTTTTGTAAAAGCCGGCAGGCACGCTTTTCGCCTGTTTCAACACGGTTTTCATGTCGATACGGGCGGCAAACCAGCCCATGGCGAAGAAGACGGGCAAAAGGGTAATGGGCAGGAGGATGACCCACAATTCGTTGTCCATGTGATTCCTTTTTTAAGGCTTGGGCGTTTGTACGGGTTGTTTGGCAGGGGCAGTCGTTTGCGGTGCGGGTTGCTGCGGTACGGGGGCGGCAAGGTCTTTTTCGCTCAAATGCGCGTGTTTTTTGACTTCGGCACGCAGGCGGTTGTTTTCGCTGCGCAGCGCCAAAAGTCTGCCGAACAGGGCGAACATGCCGAACACGATGCCGATGACAAACGCACCGAAGAGGACGACAATCAGCGGTAAATCGGCTTTCTGACCGGGCAGGTAGTGGAAGGCGACGCTATCGGTATTGATGACGGCGAGCAGTAAAAACAATAATAAAATGATGACTTTGATAATGGTGTAAATCAGTTTCATGGATGTCTCCGGCGGTATGCCTGTCGGAAAGTTTTGAAAAGGTCGTCTGAAAATTCAATAGGCGGTCGATAGGGATTCCGTTTCCGAATCCGTTTGCCGCAGATGCGACTTAGTTTAAACGATTTGGATTGTTTCGGATAGGATGTGCGGCAGTTTTCAGACGACCTTAGGCTTCATTATATATATGTAGTACACGGTAGGCATGATTGCTGACAATTCGTATGCGTATCGGAATGGATGGTTTTCCGTATTTCGTTATCAGGCAAGGGCTTGGGCGAAAGCTGTTTGCGAAACAAGTATTCGGACTTGTCAAAACCATCCGTACAGGCGTATCTTTCAACTTTTAATATCTAAACAGAACCAAACAGAATAAGAAAGGCAATCACCATGAGCAGACCCGTACCCGCCGTGTTCGGCAGCGTCTTCCACGCCCAAATGCCCGTTATCGCCCACAAGGACGGCAAATGGCAGCCGACCGAATGGCAAACTTCCTCAGACCTCACCCTCGCACCCGGCGCACACGCCCTGCATTACGGCAGCGAATGCTTTGAAGGCTTAAAAGCCTTCTGTCAGGCAAACGGCAAAATCGTCTTGTTCCGTCCGACGGCAAACATCGCCCGTATGCAGCAAAGCGCAGACATTTTGCACCTGCCGCGACCCGAAACCGAAGCCTATCTGAATGCACTGATCGAATTGGTCAAACGCGCCGCCGATGAAATTCCCGATGCGCCTGCAGCGCTGTATCTGCGCCCGACGCTCATCGGTACCGACCCTGTTATCGGCAAAGCCGGTTCACCGTCCGAAACTGCGCTACTCTATATCCTCGCTTCTCCGGTCGGCGACTATTTCAAAGCCGGTTCGCCCGTGAAAATTTTGGTTGAAACCGAGCACATCCGCTGCGCACCGCACATGGGCCGCGTCAAATGCGGCGGCAACTACGCTTCTGCCATGCCTTGGGTACTGAAAGCAAAAGCCGAACATGGCGCAAACCAAGTCCTGTTCTGCCCGAACGGCGACGTACAGGAAACCGGTGCATCCAACTTTATCTTGATTAAAGGCAACGAAATCATCACGAAGCCGTTGACCGACGAATTCCTCCACGGCGTAACCCGCGATTCCGTGCTGACCGTAGCCAAAGACTTGGGCTACACCATTAGCGAACGCAATTTCACCGTGGACGAACTCAAAGCCGCAGTCGAAGAGGGCGCGGAAGCGATTTTGACCGGTACAGCCGCCGTCATCTCACCCGTTACTTCTTTCGTTATCGACGGCAAAGAAATCGAAGTGAAGAGCCAAGAGCGCGGCTACGCTTTGCGCAAAGCTCTGACCGACATCCAATACGGTTTGGCAGAAGACAAACATGGCTGGTTGGTTGAAGTGTGCTGATTTGATTTTGTATTGATGTAATCGGTGAAAGGTCGTCTGAAAAGGATAAAATGCTTTTCAGACGACCTTTTTTATGGTTAATGGAAATAGAAAAATTCCTGCCAGCCATTATTTTTTATCAGAGAAGTATGGCAGGTACAATGCTTTAATATTTTGGATTTCTGATGGCGGGGGTCGTCTGAACATACTGTTCGGATGATGGATTAATTTTAATCGGAAAGGTGTTTTTCTTGCCTTGTATCCATCATTGCAAAAGAGATAACGTTACATGGAAGAACCAAAAATACACCTACTACGCGATAAGCAGATCAGGCTGCATGACAAGCGGCGGCATGCCCCGCCGTTTTGGCAGGCAGACAGGCCGTATCTGCACGAACACCATATTTCCGATGCGCGCTTCCGCAGGCTGGGTTACATCATGGCGATGTTGGCGGGTGCGATCAATGCGGGCGGTTTCTTTGCGTTTTCACGTTATACGTCGCACGTTACCGGCTCGATGTCGCTGCTGGCGGACGCTGTTTATCTGCGCGAATGGGTAACGGCGGCGGTGGCTTTAATCAGCGTGTTGTGTTTTGTGGTCGGTGCGGCGCATTCGGGCTGGGTGGTTTTATGGACGCAGCAGAAACGGTTTCGCGGCAGCTTCGGTTTTTCCATGTGGCTGGAAGCGGTTTATCTGTTGATATTCGGCTTGTTCGGTCTGACGGCATCGAAGTGGAACATCGGGGATGGGAATTTGGTTTTCCCGTCGTTGGCCTTGTTTTTAATGTGTTTCATCATGGGAATGCACAATACGGTGATGACGCTTTTATCCGGCGGTGCCATCCGTTCGACGCACATGACCGGCACGGCAACCGACTTGGGCATCGAGCTTTCGCGCGCGCTGTATTATTCGAAAAAACATCATCCGCGCCTGCCGCATGTGCGTGTCAATAAGCCGAAGATGTGGCTTTTGGGCGGATTGATGTGGTCGTTTTTGTTAGGTGGTGTGATTGGTGCATGGGGCTATCATCAGATAGGACACCATTTTGCCTTGCCGGTCGCGCTGGTGTTGTTTGTGTTGGGCGCGGGATCGGTCGGTTACGATGTGCGTTTGAGGCTGAAATATATGTTGATAAGGTATGTCCGCGGCCGTTATGGGAAAAAATAGGTGTTGCAAACGCCTTGAGGAACCAAACTTCATTACGGTAATCTTACTGAATACGCAGAATAGAAAACCGAAATGTCAGTTTGCGGTCAGTTAGGTAATATCGGGTTAAGCGAGATTTACTACGCCGCAATCTTGGCTATCATGCTGCTTCAATCTGTTTGGAAGGGTTTGCAGCCCGCCGAAACATCGTTGAAATACATCAAGCCGCTTTTCAGACGACCTTCTGTGTCGGAGTGGTATTTTTTGAAAGGAAATCTCAATGAAATTCTTGAAACCTTTGACTGTTGCCGCGTTGGCCATTCCTTTGGCTCTGACCGGCTGCGTAACCGATCCTGTAAGCGGACAACGCAACACCAGCAAAACCGCTATGTACGGCTTGGGTGGCGCGGCAGTGTGCGGCATCGTCGGTGCACTGACCCACGGCGGCAAAGGCGCGCGCAATTCCGCGTTGGCATGTGGTGCGATTGGTGCGGGCGTAGGTGGCTACATGGACTACCAAGAGAAAAAACTGCGCGAAAACCTGAAAAACACCAACATCGAAGTGGAACGCCAAGGCAACCAAATCAAGCTGGTGATGCCTGAAAACGTCACCTTCGCCACAGGCAGCGCGGCATTGAGCGATCAGGCGCGTAACGCTTTGGCGACCGCCTCCGAAACGCTGGTGCAATACCCCGACACGACCTTGACGATTAACGGTCATACCGACAACACCGGCAATGACGCCATCAACGAACCGCTGTCCCGCAACCGCGCACTTGCCGTTGCCGATTACCTGCAATCCCGCGGCGTGAACGGCTCGCGCCTGACCACCGCCGGCTACGGCTCACGCCACCCGATTGCATCTAACGCCACAGCCGAAGGCCGCGCCCAAAACCGCCGCGTTGAGATTTTGATCAATCCCGATCAAAACGCCATCAAAGCAGCGCAACAACAAATGTAATAAGCTATCCGTCTGCAGATAAAGTTTAAAGGTCGTCTGAAACAAAATCAGGTTTCAGACGACCTTTTATATGGAAGTAATGCGGGCCGGATGTCCGAATACCTCAAGAGACCTTTGCAATAACATGAGTTATTAAAATTTTATGCTCAATACCATTTTTAAAATGAAGAACCTCCCTGATTTCTTCTACTTTTTTCTCAATATCAGAAAGGTTTTAGCCAATTGAAAATTTTTTAGCACATTTTTATGCGTCAAATTTTGTTAACAGACTATTTTTGCAAAGGTCTCCTCAAGACAATTTGAGGTCGGAGGCAATAATGAAATGGTGGAAATGTAGGAAACAAAAAAAGGAGGCAATCCCCCACAGGATTGCCCCAATACCTCAAATCAGAGATTTACGCTTCACAAACAATACAGGCTTTCGCCTGCGGCTTTACCTGCACGGCTCAACTCCGTGCGGGTAAACTTTTGCTCCGAGGGAGTGAGGCTCGGAACATCCGCTGCAAACTAAGGAGCTTGCTACGGGAAACCAGAGTATCGTATTTGCCAGTAGGGCTGTAATTCGATGTAGTGAAATTTACGCTAAATTTTTAGGTTTGCCAAGAGGGGGATATGATTTTTTTATGCTGTTTTTGTATTTGCAATATTTCAAAAAATCTAAATTATTTAAAACTATATGTTATTAAATTAATATTTATATAAAAATAAGAATAATATTTTCATAATTTTGGAATTATATTCTTGATTGTGTGGTTAATGATATTAATTTGGATAAAATGTTATTTTATAACTTTTTGATTTTAAATGAAATTAAATTTAATATATTAATTAAAAAGTTATATTATCTTTACGTTTTGAGGATATGGCTTGGGGATTCGACTGCATTTTAGGTTAATTAGGGTTAAATCTCTATTTTATCCAAAGAGTTAATGTGAAAAATTCTCAATTGAAAATTTGTTACTATCGTTGTTAATTTTCGATTTAATAGAAATGATAAAAGCCCGAATATGACGGGCTTTGCTTTTTGTTGTAACTATATGTAATTCAATAAAATCCCTGTTCGCCTTCGGGACGGGTTTTGAAGCGTTTGTGCAGCCAGAAATATTGTTCGGGATTTTCCCTTGCCCGCGCTTCGATAAAGTCGTTCATGCGTTGGGTGTCGGCTGCAACGTCGTCTGAAGGGAAGTTTTCCCATGCCGGATAAAAGCGCAGCGTAACGGTGTTGTCGGCATTGCGCGTAGGGATGGCGGGGATGACTTTGGCTTTCGTCATGCCGGCGATGCGGCTTAAGCCTGTAATCGTGGCGGTGGGGATGCCGAAGAAGTTGACGAAAATGGAGTCGTTGCGGCCGAAATCTTGGTCGGGCAGATAAAGGAAGGGGGCGTCGCTTTTGCGCAGTTGCTTGATAATCGCGCGCAGGCCTTCGGTGCGACCGATGAGGAAGACGTTGTTGTAGCGGTGGCGGCCTTTGAGGATTTGTTCGTCCAACGCTTTGTTTTTTTGGTGCGAATACATGCTGGTCAGCGGCACGTCCTGATTGAGGGTGTAAACCGCCATTTCAAATGCGGTGAAATGCGGATAAAGCAGGATGACTTTTTCTCCCGCCGCGAGTGCGTCGTCGAGATGGTGTTTGTCTTGATAATGCACAAACTTGCGCAGTCTGTCTGCGGGTGCGTACCAATACAGGCCGTATTCGAGCATCAGCTTTGCCATGTGCTGAAAATGGCGTTTGAGCACGGCTTCGCGCTTGTCTTCGCTCCATTCGGGAAAGCATTTTCTAAGGTTGGTCTCGCCGACTTTGCGACGCGGTTTGACGGCGTAATAGGCGAGGATGCCCACTGCGTCGGCGATTTTGTGTATGGCCTTGAAGGGCAGGAGCTGGATGAGGTAGAGGAGGAAAAAGGCGGCTTTCATGTCGTCTATTGAGGAATGGGGCGGGAAAAAGGGAATTATAACGGAAAGGTCTGTTGTCTAGTCAGAGAGTAGGAGTCTGAGTAAACTTGTTTTGGCTAAACCTGCTACGCTCTTTTTCAGACGACCTTTTCACCATTGGAAGCGTCCCCGTTTGACTTTCATTCCGTTCGGATTCAACTGTGCGGCAAGTCCGTGGTTGCGCAGGGCATGGGTCAGGGCGACGGCGAGTCCGTCGGCGGCATCGGATTGGGGCGTGCCGGAAAGGGAGAGCATTTGCACGACCATGTGCTGTACTTGTTCTTTCGCTGCCTTGCCTTTGCCTACAACGGCCTGTTTGACTTGCAGGGCGGTGTATTCGGATACGGGCAAGCCGTGCATGACCAATGCAGCCAACGCCGCGCCGCGCGCCTGTCCGAGCATGAGTGTGGAGGCAGGATTGACGTTGACGAATACCTGCTCCACGGCGGCCTGTTGCGGCTGGTAAGTTCGGACGATTTCATCGATATGGCGTACGATGACGGCGATGCGTTCCGACAGCGGCGCGTCCGGAGGGGTTTTGATGCAGCCGGAGGCGATGTAGAAATGCTCGCGGCCGCGGACGTCGATGACGCCGAAGCCGGTTACGCGGCTGCCGGGGTCTATGCCTAGGATGCGGGTGGTTTGTGAAGCGGAAGTCATGATTATGCTGTTGAGGCGGTGAAACCGGGATTATAGTGAAATCAATATAAAACGGATATGGGTTGCGATGTGTCTTTTCAGACGACGTTTTCACGATTTATGGTTTGTTTACGCAAGAGGGGCATATACTGGTTGGTCAAATTGGTTATCGCTATTCGGTTGTGTAAGAAATATTTGAAAGGAACGGACAGGATGAAACCCTTGTATATTTTGGTTGCGGCCTTGACGGCTTTGCCTGTGTTGGCGATAGCGGAAGTCCGCCTTTATGGCGAAATCAAAAGCGGCGTTGAAGCGTCGCGCATTAAATCGAGAGACAGTTCGGTATCACATAGCGGCATATATGATTCAGGCAGTTATATCGGTTTGCGCGGCTCGCTACCTATCGGTAGTGGGAATAATGTGTTGTTTCAGGCAGAACGGGATACGCCGGTAGGTTCGCGCAGCCTGTCGCACACGGTTTGGCATAGTCCTTCCCCCCATTCGGGCAATATGGGAGACGATGCGGCAGGGCAGTTTGGGAAATATTGAATTTTTTGTCGTTCGTGTAATGAAAAGGTCGTCTGAAAACCGATTTGGGGGTTTCAGACGACCTTTGCCGTTTTGTTTAAGCTTCCTTGTTTAAACCCAGCTTTTCAGCAATTTTGTTCCACACGGCTTCCAGCGGAATGGCTTTGAGCAGGCGTTTTTTGCCGGATGTATTGATGCTGTCGGGGTGGGGTAGGTCGCCGAAATCACCCGCCCAAATAACCTCGGCATTGTCGGAATAGGGATACCATCTGTCCAGCCATGAGGGACCGAACAGGGCGATTTGCGGTTTGTCCAGTGCAGCGGCGATGTGCATGGGGGCGGAATCTACGCCGATGAAGAGTTTGCAGCCGTCGATGGCGGCAGCCAGTTCGCGCAGGTTGAGGTTGCCCGACAGTGTCCATAATTTACCGCCTTCGGGAATTTTGACGCGTTCTAAAACCGCATCGATCATTTGTTGTTCGGTTGCTGAGGGTGCGGCGGTTAAAACGACGTTTTGACCGTGGTTGAGCAGTAATTGGACAATGGCGGCGTTTTTGCCGTCTTCCCAGCATTTGAATTCCCAACGCGCGCCCGGGTGGAATAAGACATAATCCTCCCCGTTCCAGCCTTGTTTGTTCAGCTTGCTTTGCAAATTCGAGCGGGCATCTTCGCCGATTGCCATCATCACTTTTGTCGGCGGTGTTTCCTCAGGCCGGATAAGCGGCGGTAAAACGTTCATATGATATTCGGTAATGTGGCAGCCGCGTCCGGCTTCGGGGTTGAGGAAGTCGTGGCACCAACGCCAGAAAAAGTGGTCGCGTTTGATATGGCTGATGCCGACGCTGCATTGTGCGCAGAATTTGGCGAGTATTGCCGAGCGCCATTGGTCGGACAGGTTGAACGCCCAGTCGTACCTCCGCTTTTTCAGGTGCGAGAACAGCTTTTTTTCTTCGCATAGCTGGGTTTTCAACCCCTGCTTTTTCCAGGATCGGTCTATGGTGAAGATTTCGGCAATTTCAGGATTGTCGCTGATGATGTCGGCGGTTTCCCGGTAAACCAGCATGTCGATTTCGCAATCGGGAAAGCGGGTCTTGAGGGCGTGGACGACGGGCGTGGCTAACAGGACGTCGCCGTGGTGGCGCAGCTTGATGACTAAAATACGTTTCGGTTGGGCCAGGGACATAGTTTGCTTTCGGCGGATGGATTTCGGTCTGCCTATTGTAAAACGAAACGGCACAATGGCGAACTGCCTTTTTATGGTCGGAAGGATGGTGTTCGAGGCAGTATCGCTGCACGATATGCGCTTGCCTTTCGGATACGATAGAATGTGGACAATTAATCCCTAGAATAGCGGGCGTACCGTTTTCAGACGACCTTTGTCCCGCGCACCTGCCATGAATACACTCAAACACATCGTCCTCATTGGTGTCGGGCTGATCGGCGGCTCGTTCGTGTTGGACTTGAAACGGCTCGGATTGGTCGATACGGTAACCGGCATCGATTTGGATCGCGACAACCTTGACCGTGCGCTTGAACGGCGCGTCATCGATCGTGCCTACACACAAATCGACGCTTTGAGTATGCACGAAGCGGATTTGGCCGTTATCGCTACGCCTGTTTCCACATTTCCCGACATTTGCCGCACCGTCCGACCTTATTTGAACGCGCATACCGTGGTTACCGATGTGGGCAGTACCAAACAATCTGCCGTTCAGGCTTTCCGCAGCGTCCTGCCCGAACATTTGTCCCGTTGCATCGCAGCCCATCCGATTGCAGGCTCTGACAGGAGCGGCGCGCTTTCCGCACAGTTCGGATTGTTTCAGGACAGGAAGCTGGTGATCACGCCGCACGGGGAAGAAGATGAAGAGGCCGCCGGCCTGGTTGAAAACCTGTGGCGGGCAGTCGGGGCGAAAACTTTCCGCATGAGCGCGGAAGAACACGATGCCGTTTTTGCCGCCGTTTCCCATATGCCGCATCTTGCCGCCTTCGCCTACGTCCACCAAATCGCCGATCATCCCGACGGTCGGCATTATCTTGAATTTGCCGCGACGGGCTTTCGTGATTTTACGCGCATCGCATCCAGTCATCCCGCCGTATGGACGGACATCTGCCTTGCCAACAAAAACAGCCTGTTGGATTTGATTGGCGGCCTGCGTACCCAGTTATCCGAACTCGAACGCATCCTGTCCGAAGAAGACCGCGCCGCCCTTTACCGCTATTTTGCCTCTGCCAAACAAACCCGTGATGAATGGCTGGAACGGCAGTAGCAGGTTTGAAAGAGCAGTTTCAGACGACTTTTATATAAGACCTTTATATAAATAGATAGTTAAATCAGGTCGTCTGAAAACAAAGCTTCGTCAAAACCCTTTATCCGAACAGGACAACTCTTGCTATAATTGCCCGATAGACACAATAAGCCCGCAAAGACACACCATGAGCCACACTCCGTTATTAGACACCATCCATCTGCCGCAGGATTTGCGCAGGCTGGATAAAAGCCTGCTGCCGCAGGTTGCCGCCGAATTGCGGGCATTCCTACTCGAATCCGTCGGTCAAACCGGCGGGCATTTCGCCAGCAATCTGGGCGCGGTCGAGCTGACCATCGCCCTGCACTATGTGTATAACACGCCCGAAGACCATTTGGTTTGGGATGTCGGCCATCAAAGCTATCCGCACAAAATCCTCACCGGCCGCAAAAACCGGATGCACACCATGCGCCGCTACGGCGGCTTGGCGGGTTTCCCCAAACGCAGCGAGTCCGAATACGACGCGTTCGGCGTAGGGCATTCCTCCACCTCCATCGGCGCGGCTTTGGGCATGGCGGCGGCAGACAAACTCTTGGGCAGCGACCGCCGCAGCGTCGCCATTATCGGCGACGGCGCGATGACGGCGGGGCAGGCGTTTGAAGCCTTGAACTGTGCGGGCGACATGGACGTGAACCTGCTGGTTATCCTAAACGACAACGAAATGTCGATTTCCCCCAACGTCGGCGCGCTACCGAAATACCTCGCCAGCAACGTCGTGCGCGATATGCGCGGCGTGTTGAGCACCATCAAGGCGCAATCGAGCAAGGTTTTGGACAAGCTGCCCGGCGCGATGGAGCTTGCCCAAAAAGTCGAGCACAAAATCAAAACGCTGGCGGGCGAAGCCGAACACGCCAAGCAGTCGCTGTCTTTGTTTGAAAACTTTGGTTTCCGCTACACCGGCCCCGTGGACGGCCACAACATCGAGCATCTGGTTGACGTATTGAAAGATTTGCGCGGCCGCAAAGGCCCGCAACTGCTGCACGTCATCACCAAAAAGGGCAACGGCTACAAACTCGCCGAAAACGACCCCGTCAAATACCACGCCGTCGCCAACCTGCCCAAAGACGTTTCAGACGACCTCAAAACCGCGACGTCGTCTGAAAAAGAAAACAAGCCCGCCGCCAAACCGACTTATACGCAAGTGTTCGGCAAATGGTTGTGCGACCAGGCGGCGGCAGATTCCCGATTGGCGGCGATTACCCCCGCCATGCGCGAGGGCAGCGGACTGGTCGAATTCGAACAACAATTCCCCGACCGCTATTTCGATGTCGGCATCGCCGAGCAGCACGCCGTGACCTTTGCCGGCGGTTTGGCTTGCGAAGGCATGAAGCCCGTCGTCGCCATTTATTCCACCTTCCTCCAGCGCGCCTACGACCAACTGGTGCACGACATCGCCCTGCAAAACCTGCCCGTTTTGTTTGCCGTCGACCGTGCGGGCATCGTCGGCGCGGACGGCCCGACCCATGCCGGTTTGTACGATTTGAGCTTCTTGCGCTGCGTTCCGAACATGATTATTGCCGCGCCGAGCGATGAAAACGAATGCCGACTGCTGCTTTCGACCTGCTATCAGGCAGACGCCCCCGCCGCCGTCCGCTATCCGCGCGGCACGGGAACAGGCGCGCACGTTTCAGACGGCCTCGAAACCGTAGCCATCGGCAAAGGCATCGTCCGCCGCCAAGGCGAGAAAACCGCATTCATCGCCTTCGGCAGCATGGTCGCCCCCGCATTGGCGGTTGCCGAAAAACTGAACGCCACCGTCGCCGATATGCGCTTCGTCAAACCGATAGACGAAGGACTCATCATCCGCCTCGCCCAAAGCCACGACTACATCGTTACCACCGAAGAAAACGCCGAACAAGGCGGCGCAGGCAGCGCGGTGCTGGAAGTGTTGGCAAAACACGGCATTTGCAAACCCGTTTTGCTTTTGGGTGTTGCCGATACCGTAACCGAACACGGCGATCCGAAAAAACTTTTGGACGATTTGGGCTTGAGTGCCGACGCGATGGAAAAACGCATACGCGGATGGCTGCCGGCAGCTTGAACTGAAGCTGCGATCGAATAACGCCACCCGTTGCAAGCAATGAATAAAGGTCGTCTGAAAACGGATTTTCAGACGACCTTTGTCCTGTTTTCGATACGGTTTATTTATCGGCGCATTGCGTGTGGACGGAAATGACGGCTGATGATGTGTGCCGTATCAAAAACGAGGCGAACTGCCGTATCAAATAGAAAGCCTATGCCGTTGTTTCAAATTACACAGATAATGGTACAGGTATTTTTTGGGATATACCGTGAATCTTTATTCAGACGACCTGCTGATAGGTCGTCTGAACACGCAGATAGGAACTGATATGCAAAAAAACATCCGTGCCGCCGCCGTACAAATGATTTCGTCCACCGACCCCGATAACAACATTAACACCATGAAACGCCTCGTGCGCCAAGCAGCCGAACAAGGCGCGGATTGGGTGTTGCTGCCTGAATATTGGCCGCTGATGGGGCGCAAGGATACTGACAAACTGGCTTTTGCCGAACCTTTAGTCGGCGGCAATTTTAGCGAAACTCGCTACGCTCGTTTTCAGACGACCTTGAGCGAAACGGCGGCGAAATGCGGCGTGGTGCTTTTTGGCGGCACGATTCCGCTGCAAAGCCCCGATGCGGGCAAAGTGATGAACACCATGCTGGTGTACGACCGCGACGGTACGCAAATCGGGCTGTATCACAAAATGCACCTGTTCGGTTTCTCAGGCTTGGGTGAACGCTATGCCGAGGCGGACACCATCAGCGCGGGCGGCGATGTGCCGAAATTGGCTGCCGACGGCGTGCCGCTTGCCGCAGGTGTGTGCTACGACTTGCGCTTTCCCGAGTTTTTCCGCGCCCAGCAGCCGTTTGACGTTTTGCTGCTGCCTGCCGCCTTCACTTACACGACAGGCAAGGCGCATTGGGAATTGCTGCTGCGCGCCCGAGCGGTGGAAAACCAATGCTACGTCATCGCTTCGGCGCAAGGCGGCGAACACGAAAGCGGCAGGCGCACGTTCGGTCATAGCATGATTATCGATCCGTGGGGCGAAATCTTGGACATATTGCCCGAAGGCGAAGGCATCGTCATTGCCGATTTGGACGCTGCGAGGCTGCAAAGTGTACGCACCAGACTGCCCGCTTTGAAGCACAGGTTGTTGTGAAGATGATTAAAGCGGAATTCAAGCTTGCTGATCTAGCATGACTGTTTGATTGCTCAGCTAAAAAAGGTCGTCTGAAAACGGTTTCTATTTTTTGAAACGGTATTTCAGACGACCTTTGCGTTTGGCTAAACGGATAGCGTGTTACGCCAGCCCGTTTTGTTGCGCGTCTTGCAGGCGGGCTTCGAAGTTGCTTAGATTGACGCCTGCTTGTTGTGCGGCAGCGACGACGTCGGCGACGCTTGCGCCGTTTTGCACTTGATGATAGCCCCAAAGCAGGGAGCAGCGGGTGCCGGTGCGGCAGTAGGCGAGGACGGGTTGGGGAACGCTTTTGAGCAGGTTTTGGAAGGCGGCGACATCGGCGGCGTTGATGGCGGGCGCGACGACGGGCTGATGGTGGTGTTCGCGGATGCCTGCGGCTTCAAGCCAGCTTTCGACTTGTTTGAACGTAACTTGGTTTTCTTCTTCGCCGTCGGGACGGTTGCAGATGACGGTTTGGATGCCGAGTTTGGCGGCTTCTTGAACGTCGGCTTCGGTCAGTTGCGGGGCGATATAGAGGTTGTCGGCAAGTTTTTGGATAGACATGGGTTTTCCTTTTCTAGGTTTGATGATGGATTTTAGTTGCCTTGAGGGGCCAACAGGGCTTTTCCCAATCGTTTTTTATTGGCTTCGGATTGTTTTTGTATGTATTTGCGGACAATCTCGTCAATCGCTGTATCTTGTTGCATATTGGATCGGGTTGACCAAATGGCAGCGGAAAGTGTGAGATCTACATGGTTAGGGCGTTGGGCGGCAGCCGTTTGGGCTTTGATGATGTAGTCGACGATACGCTCGACTGCTTTCGGATTGCCGGTGGCAAAATAAGTTACCCAATGAAAATCCAGTGATGCAGGGGAGATGATGGGTTCTTGAAGCGGATGGAAGCTTTTGTTTTCCTTGAGATTGTTTTTAAGCTCGGTATTTAATGTCAGGCTGTCGAGACAGGTTTGGGCTTGAGACGTGCCTGTCAGGGCGAGGGTGTAGGCGGAAAAGGTTAAGGCGTCGCCTTGGTAAGTTCGGATATTGTCACACCAAATAGTGCTGCCTTGGGGGTATTTTTGCAGAGCTTGCGTGCCCCATACAAGGGTGGTATTGCGCATGAGATTGGCTTTGACAATCTGGTCCATTAGAGAAGCAGCACGTTCGGCAGAGGGATTTTTGTAGAAGACGGCGATATCCTTTCCTACTTTATATGCCGAATCTGATTTGGGGGCGGCTGCGGCGTGCAAACTGAGTAACAGGGCGGTCATGCTGACAAGGATTTTTTTCATGGTTGTTTCTTTCAGTGTTGATGTTTCAGACGGCCTCAATCTGGCACTTGAGGCCGTCTGAAAATCAGGTTCGGTCATTATAAAGCCAGTTTTCAAATAATTCGCGGTCGGTAATGTAGAGGACGGCGGTGTCGGCTTCGGTGGCTTGGACGGTGATGTCGGCGACGTACAGGATGCCGGTGCGGAAGTAGTGGAGGCGGGCGGTGGCGCCGATGGGGAGTTGCGCCCACTGTGCGGCAAGGTCGGTGCAGGCGTAGCCGTCGATGGCGATGATTTTGTCCTGCGGGCAGAGGGCGGCGTTTTCTGCGCTGCCGCCGTTGAAGACGTGAGTCAGGGTGGCGTGGTCGCTGTTTTGTTTGAACCTGGCACCGAAGTCGGACGCGGGGGCGGGCGTTTCGGTTGGCGGTTCGGGCAGGAATGCGCCGCCGTGGCTGCGCGGTTGTGCCTGCCATTGCAGTCCGATGCCTATGGTGGCGAGGAGTTCGGCAAGGGGCAGGTCGGCGGTGGAGTAGAGGGTCGTCTGAAAAAAGTCTTTGAGGTCTAGGCCGGTAAACGCTTGGCAACGGGCTTGCCATTGTTTTTCAGGGATGCCTTGCCGGGTGTCCAGCCAATCGCGGTAGTGTTGCCGCATGACGCTGTCGAGGGTGTGTCGTCCGCTGCTTTTGTTGCGGATGGCGAGGTCGAGGCAGAGGGCGGCGAGTGCGCCTTTTTGGTAGTAGCTGACGATGGCGTTGGGGCTGTTTTCGTCTTGTTTGTAGAATTTGTTCCAAGC
Source organism: Neisseria sp. HMSC03D10 (assembly GCF_001807625.1). Taxonomy (NCBI): domain Bacteria; kingdom Pseudomonadati; phylum Pseudomonadota; class Betaproteobacteria; order Neisseriales; family Neisseriaceae; genus Neisseria; species Neisseria sp. HMSC03D10. Next base: position 37,005 of record NZ_KV789497.1, on the reverse strand, counting down.
GGTGAAGCTCGATTCGGCAAGGCTTTGTTTCAGACGACCTTTGGTTTGCTGCACGCGGGTGATGCTTTGGGCGAGCAGGCGCAGGTAGGCTTCGGGGGCGATGGTGCGGCTTCGGGCGAGGAAAAGGTCGTCGTAGTATGAGGTGATGCCTTCAAATGCCCAGAGTTGCTCGGTGTAGTTTTCACGGTCGAGGTCGTAGGGGGCGAAGGCGGCGGGTTTGATGGATTTGACGTTCCAGGCGTGGAAGTATTCGTGTGAGAACAGTCCGAGCAGTTGGGTGTAGGCGTCGTTGGCGTCGGTCATGCCGTGCGGCGGCAGGCTGTGGCGGTCGGCGAGCAGGGCGGTGCTGCTGATGTGTTCCAGTCCGCCGTAGATGTTGTCGCCGACGTGGAGCAGGAAGAGGTAATGGGTGAACGGGGCAGGGGAGGGGAACATGGCCAGTTCGGTTTCGCAGATTGTGCGGATGTCTGACACGAGGCGGTCGCGGTCGAAATCGGGGTAGTGGCCGCTCAAGGCGATGCGGTGCGGGATGCCGCCGGCTTCGAAATCGAGAAATTCGATGTTGCCCAGTTCGACAGGGTGGTCGATTAAATCGTGGTAGGAGGTCGTCTGAAAGCTGTGGACGTCGGTTTGGGGCAGGGTGGTGGCAATCCGCCATGTTTTCGGCAGGATGGGAAATTCGATTTGGTGCGCGCTGTTTTCTTGTCCGTTTACCTGCAAAAACAGGCACGCGCCGTCAAAAAACCCGCGTTCGGCAGTCAGAAACGAGCCGCGGACGGACAGGTCGTAGGCGTAAACGGTGTAGTAAATTTCCCACTCGCCGGACTGCGGGGCGGTGCGCCACCGATTTTTTTTGACTTGGGTCAGATGGATATATTCTCCATTGCAAAAGGCGCGGATGGTGGTGATGTGGCGGGAGAAGTCGCGTATCAGATAGCTGCCGGGAACCCAGTTCGGCAGGCTGATTTCTGTTTCCAAATCATGTTCTTGTCGGAAGGTTAGGCGGATGTGCCACTCGTGGGCGAGCGGGTTGGGGGTGATTTTGTAATTAATCATGACTATTAATGTATTTGTTAAATTTTATGAATAAAAAGGTCGAATTATGCAGCTTGATTTATATCGATAAAGTCCCTTTCAAAAGGGAGGCTTGAAAAAATAAAGTGGAGCTGTAGGGGAGGTTGTTAAATAATAATATGATTATAAAGTAAAAAATATAAAAAATCGATAAAGCCGCCAGATGGAGTGAAATGTAATTCCGCTTGGCTAGGCTTGTCTTATATGTTAAATTTAGAAAAATTTAAACCTAGCCCTTATTGCGTTTGTTCAAAACGCATACGGCAAAGTGAGATAAAAAATTTTTATTCCCATAATTCATGGAGACTCTCATGGACACACAAACTTATAACTACAAAGTGGTGCGCCAGTTCGCCATCATGACCGTAGTTTGGGGTATTGTGGGCATGTTGGTCGGTGTCATCGTTGCCGCCCAATTGTTCGCCCCGGCCCTTGATTTATCAGATGTCGGCCCTTGGTTCCACTTCGGCCGCCTGCGTCCGTTGCACACCAATGCGGTGATTTTTGCGTTCGGCGGTTGCGGTCTGATGGGTACATCATACTACGTTGTTCAACGTACCTGTAATGCACGCCTGTTCGGCGGTTGGCTGCCGGCATTTACCTTCTGGGGCTGGCAGGCAGTTATCGTTGCGGCAATCGTCAGCCTGCCTTTGGGTTATACCCAAGCTAAAGAGTATGCCGAATTGGAATGGCCTATCGACATCCTGATCGCTTTGGTTTGGATTGCTTACGCCATCGTATTCTTCGGTACGATTGCCAAACGTAAAATCAAACATATCTACGTTGCCAACTGGTTCTACGGCGGTTTCATTTTGGCCGTTGCTCTGTTGCACATCGTCAATAACCTGAGCATTCCTGCGGGCTTCATGAAATCCTATCCGGTTTATGCGGGCGCAATCGATGCTATGGTTCAATGGTGGTATGGCCACAATGCCGTAGGTTTCTTCCTGACCGCAGGCTTCTTGGGCATGATGTACTACTTCGTGCCGAAACAAGCAGGTCGTCCGGTTTACTCTTACCGCCTGTCCGTCGTCCACTTCTGGGCTTTGATTTTCACCTACATGTGGGCAGGTTCCCACCACTTGCACTATACCGCGCTGCCTGACTGGACTCAGTCCTTGGGTATGGTGTTGTCCCTGATTCTGTTCGCACCTTCTTGGGGCGGTATGATCAACGGTATCATGACCTTGTCCGGCGCATGGGACAAACTGCGTACCGACCCTATCTTGAAATTCTTGATCGTTTCTCTGTCCTTCTACGGTATGTCCACCTTCGAAGGTCCGATGATGTCCATTAAAACCGTCAACGCTTTGAGCCACTACACTGACTGGACCGTTGCACACGTTCATGCCGGCGCATTGGGCTGGGTGGGCTTCGTGACCATTGGTTCCGTGTACTACATGATTCCCCGCCTGTTCGGTAAAAATGAAATGTACAGCACCAAATTGGTGGAAGCACACTTCTGGATTGCGACCATCGGCGTGGTTCTGTATATCGCCTCCATGTGGATTGCAGGGGTATTGCAAGGTCTGATGTGGGGTTCTTTGAATGCGGACGGTACTTTGACCTACTCGTTTGTAGAGTCAGTTAAACGCACCATGCCTTTCTACATGATTCGTTTCACCGGCGGCCTGCTGTACCTGAGCGGTATGTGTATCATGGCATACAACGTTTACCGTACGGCCATCAGTGGCAAAGCGGTTGATGCCGAGATTCCCGCGGTGTCTCAAACCCAGCACCACTAAAAACATAAGAAAAGGCTACCAAAATGAAATTACAACAATTAGCTGAAGAAAAAGTCGGCGTCCTGATTGTATTTACCCTGCTTGTAGTCAGCGTAGGCCTGTTGATTGAAGCCGTGCCGCTGTTCTTTACTAAAGCTGTCACCAAGCCTATAGAAGGTGTGAAACCTTATAATGCTTTGCAAGTGGCTGGTCGCGACATCTATATCCGTGAGGGTTGTTACAACTGTCACTCTCAAATGATCCGTCCGTTCCGTGCGGAAACCGAACGTTACGGCCACTACTCCGTTGCCGGCGAGTCTGTTTATGACCATCCGTTCCAATGGGGTTCCAAACGTACCGGTCCGGACTTGGCACGTGTCGGCGGCCGCTATTCCGACGAATGGCACCGCATCCACCTGCTGAATCCGCGCGACGTTGTGCCGGAGTCCAATATGCCCGCTTTCCCATGGCTTGCCCGCAACAAAGTCGATGCCGAAGCAACCGTGGCGCATATGAAAGCCCTGCGTAAAGTCGGTACGCCTTACAGCGACGAAGAGATTGCCAAAGCGCCTGAAGCCTTGGAAAACAAATCGGAGCTGGATGCGGTGATTGCATACCTGCAAGGCTTAGGCTTGGCATTGAAAAACGTAAGGTAACATCATGGACGTAAACTGGGCCCGCTCGCTCTTTACTGTTTGGGTTTTTATCAGCTTTATCTTAGTGCTTTATATCGTTTTCAACCGACGCAATAAAAAGAACTACGATGATGCCGCCAACAGTATTTTCGAAAATGATGAGGATAAAGAGTCGTCTGAAAAAGACGGGCGATAACAGTTTAGTCCGTGATCACGGAGCAAAATAATGAACACAGCAACCCAATTTACCAGCAATTTCTGGAATATATACATTGCAGTCATCGTCGTGCTCAGCTTTATCGGCTTGGCATGGCTGCTGCTTTCCCAAAACGTTGTGAAGCGTCCTAAAAAGGGCGAAGAGGTCAAAACGACAGGCCATCAATGGGACGGTATCGAAGAATACAACAACCCGTTGCCACGCTGGTGGTTTTGGCTGTATGTCTGCACTTGGTTGTTCGGTATCGGCTACCTGGTCATGTATCCGGGTTTGGGCGATTATAAAGGACAGTGGAAATGGAGCAGCCACGGACAATATGATCAAGAAATGGCTAAAGCAGATCAGAAGTACGGCAAAGTTTATGCCAAGTTTGCCAATATGCCGATTGAGCAAGTGGCAAAAAATCCTGAAGCACGCGCCATCGGTCAAAACCTCTTCAATACCTACTGTATCCAATGTCACGGTTCTGATGCCAAAGGTTCCAAAGGCTTCCCGAATTTGACCGACAACGATTGGTTGTGGGGCGGCGAACCTGAGAAAATCCATGAGACCATTGAAAAAGGCCGTACGGCGACGATGGCAGCATGGGGTCCTGCGTTGGGTGAAGAGCGGGTAAAAGATGTGGCAAACTATGTCATGTCCTTATCCAAATCCAAAGACCAATACGATGAAGAACGTGCCGCACGTGGTAAAGTATTGTTCAGTGGTCCACCGGCAAACTGCTTTACCTGTCACGGCGACAAAGGTCAAGGTATCCAAGGACTGGGTCCGAACCTGACCGATAACGTATGGTTGTGGGGCGGTACTCAAAAATCGATTATCGAAACCATCACCAACGGCCGACACAGTCAAATGCCGGCTTGGGGTCGTTTCTTGGATAAAGACAAACTCCACATCATGACTGCGTATGTATGGGGTCTGTCCAACAAAGACGGCAAAGCGCCCGTGAAAAAAGCCGAACCTGCTCCCGCACCGGCACCTGCTTCTGCTGCCGCATCATCCGCTGACGCTTCATCTGCGTCCGCACCTGCACAAGCTGAAAAAGCAGCTTCAGCAGCTGATGCAAAAGCGGCTGCTCCTGCCGAAGCCAAGCCGGTGGAAAAAGCAGATGCTTCTTCTGCCAAAGTGGACGGTAAAGCTGTTTTTGAAGCCAACTGTAAAATGTGTCACGGCGGTACCATCCCCGGTGCTCCAGGCATAGGCAAGAAAGATGAGTGGGCCCCGCGTATCAAACAAGGTAAGGATACCCTGCACAAACACGCGCTCGAAGGTTTTAACTCCATGCCTGCCAAAGGCGGTAACACAAGCCTGAGTGATGACGAAGTCAAAGCAGCGGTTGACTATATGGCCAACCAATCCGGCGCTAAATTCTAAACCGTAGAAATTAAAACGCACCTTTTCATAAGGTGCGTTTTTTTATGGTCAAGCCATCTGTTTTCATAGCAATTTAATTTCTGTCTTTATCTTAAATGTGTATGAAATAGAGGGAACAGCTTATGGTTTGCTATGGGTCGCAAAGTAACTAATGAAACTAGTGAGACATATTAGGGATAATGTCCTGCACCCAAAATACAGGATTTTTCTGCCCCTGTCGCATGGTGCGGACTGCTTGGAATTTTATTCATCCAACAGGCGGCAAACCAGCCGAAGGCAGCGGCTTCGACCCATTGCGGATCAAGGTTGAGTGCTGCTGTACTATGTAATTTCGTGGTAGAGGAAAAAAGTTGGTGCAAATCTTCCATTAAAACGGGATTGCGGATACCGCCTCCACAAATATAAAGATTGCAAACATCAGGAGCAGCAGAGATGGTTGCATCATAAATCGTTTGGGCAGTAAACCTGAGTAGCGTTCGCAAAATGTCTTCCGGTTTTTCACCACCTTTCAGACGACCTTTCAACCAATCCAATGAAAATAATTCACGCCCGGTACTTTTGGGGTATGGGGAGGAAAAATATGGGTGGTCGAGCAGGCAGGTTAGTAGATCGGGTAAAACGGTTCCTGTTGCCGCAATCAAGCCGTCTTTGTCATAAGGACGTTGCCAAATGGCTTGCATCCATGCGTCAGACAGCATATTGCCCGGTCCGGTATCAAAGCCGAATGCCGGAGAGGAATTTGGCAGGACGCTGATGTTGGAAATACCACCGATATTCAAAACAACGCGTGTCTCGGAGTCGCTTTGGAACAAGGCTTGATGGAATGCGGGGACAAGAGGGGCGCCTTGTCCGCCTGCCGCTAAATCCCTGCTGCGGAAATCGCCGATGGTAAAGATACCGGTCAGATGTGCCAAAAGCGGTAGATCGGCGAGTTGTATGCTGTATCCTGCTTCGGGGGCATGGCGGACAGTCTGCCCGTGGCAGCCAACGGCGGCAATATCGCGGGCTTGCAGGTTGGTTTGTTTTAGCAGTAAAGAAACCGTATCTGCGTAAAGGCGGCTTAGTTTTTGAGATAGCAGCATACTGAGATGCAGTTCGTTGTTGCCGATATTTTGCAAATCCAGCAATTCATGCCTAAGGTCGTCTGAATAGGGGATGAATGCGTGGGAAACGGCTTCCAGCCATCGACTGCCTTCCATGCGGATTAAAACTGCGTCCGTACCGTCCATGCTGGTGCCGGACATAATGCCGATATAGTTTCGGATATTCATAAAATTGTGATTTTGAAGTAGGCAAAAAGAAACATTGTAACGCTGTTTCAGATTTTATTTGGATTCAGGATTGGAGAAGATAAAGAAATATTTCAAGAAAGATTGTAAAAAGGTTACAATTAGGTCGAGATTCCGAATCTGCCAACTTTCGTATTTCCAAAGGAAAACTTCCATGGCTCAAACTCAACCGAGTGCGAACTTGAAGCTTATTAACGCCGCTTTTGCCGCTATGCTGGTGGGCATGGTCGGCTATTTTATTTATTGGGGTCTGGGATATACCCATTACAACAATCCTATACTTTTCATCATTGCCACGATGTTCGGCGTATTTATGGCATTTAATGTCGGTGGCAACGATATTGCCAACTCGTTCGGAACCAGTGTCGGCTCCGGCACGTTGACCATCCCGCAGGCACTCTTGATTGCCGCTGTATTTGAAGTCAGCGGAGCCGTTATAGCGGGTGGCGAGGTTACAGATACCATCCGTAAAGGTATTGTCGATTTGAACGGGTTGGATTTGCAACCCATGCAATTCGTCTTCATTATGATGTCAGCCCTTTTGGCAGCGGCATTATGGCTTTTGTTTGCTTCGCGCAAGGGGCTGCCGGTGTCGACTACCCACGCCATTATCGGCGGTATTGTCGGCAGTGCGTTGTGTATGGCGTTTATGCACAAAATTGATGCGGGTACGCTTATCCAGTGGGGTAAGCTTGGAGAGATTGCCCTTTCATGGGTATTATCCCCGATGTTGGGTGGGTTGGTTTCCTACCTCGTTTTCTCCCGTATTAAGAAAAACGTATTAGACTACAACGACTGGGCAGAAGGAACGCTTAAAACCATCAAGCAGGAAAAGAAGTCATACAAAGAGCAGCACCGTCTTTTCTTTGAAGCCCTTAGTGAAACTGAAAAAGTCGAATATGCAACCAAAGTAGCGCACGATGCGCAGATTTACGACGAACCCGATTTCGAACCTTCCGAATTACAGTCTGACTATTATCGCGGGCTGTATGAATTGGATAACCGGAAAAACAATGTCGATTCCTATAAAGCCCTTCATTCCTGGGTTCCCTTTATCGGCTCGATAGGCGGTATGATGATTGCTGCAATGCTGATTTTCAAAGGATTGAACAACTTGCATTTGGGCATGAGCAATGTCAACAGTTTCCTGATTATCTTCATGGTCGGCGCGGCGATTTGGATGGCGACATTCGTATTCGCCAAAAGTCTCAAACGCAAAGACCTTGGCAAATCAACCTTTCAAATGTTTTCTTGGATGCAGGTTTTTACCGCATGCGGCTTTGCATTCAGCCACGGAGCAAATGATATTGCCAATGCCATCGGACCGTTTGCCGCCATTATGGATGCATTGCGTACCAACAGCATTACCGCGCAAAATGCCGTCCCGCCTATCGCTATGTTGACCTTTGGTATTGCATTGATTGTCGGGTTATGGTTTGTCGGTAAAGAGGTTATCAAGACCGTCGGAACCAGTCTGGCGGAAATGCATCCCGCTTCGGGTTTTGCGGCCGAACTTTCCGCTGCCGCCGTTGTGATGGGTGCATCATTCATGGGGTTGCCTGTATCGAGTACCCATATCCTGGTCGGAGCGGTTTTGGGGATCGGCTTGGTTAACCGCAATGCCAACTGGAAACTGATGAAACCCATCGGTTTGGCATGGGTAATTACCTTGCCCGCAGCCGCAGTTTTGTCTGTGATCTCTTATTTGGTGTTGCAGGTGGTTTTCTAACTGTTTCGAAAGTGAAAAGGTTGTCTGAAAAAACAAAATTTGTTTTTTCAGACAACCTTTTTCTAATTTTGACTTTTAGAAACTAGTAGCGTTGTTTACAGTATAGTGGATTAACCTTTAAACCAGTACGGCGTTGCCTCGCCTTGCCGTACTATCTGTACTGCGCCTTGTCCTGATTTAAATTTAATCCACTATAATTTCTATAACACGGTGAAGCCGTATCGAAGTTTGAACGGCGCTACGCCGTTTGAGGCCTTGCAGGCTTATTTCT
>NZ_KV789497.1:0-28672 GCF_001807625.1 Neisseria sp. HMSC03D10 | reverse complement strand
TCGTCTGAAAACTGATTTTCAGACGACCTTTTATCATGATGGCGATGCTGTTGTTTTCTTATTTTTTGCGGCAAACGGTCCTTTTCCTTCGATAAGGGGTTGTTGCGCTTCAATCCGTTTTTCGCATTCCGCCATCAATTCAGCTTCTGTGCCGCTGCTGTGGGGGATGACGGGGTTGATGACGACGGTGATGGTGCCGGGGTGTTTGAGGAAGGAATTTTTCGGCCAAAATTCGCCGCTGTTGAGGGAGACGGGGACGATGTCCATTTCAAACATTTTCGCCATGCGCGCGCCGCCGAGTTTGTAGCGGCCTTTTTCGCCGGGCGGCAGGCGTGTGCCTTCGGGGAAGATGGTAATCCAGTAGCCTTCGTTTTTGCGCGCCATGCCTTGTTCCATCAGTTGTTTGCTGGCTTCGCGGCTGTTGCTGCGGTCTATGCCTATGGTTTTGACGAGTTTCAGTCCCCAGCCGAAGAAGGGGATTTTGAACAATTCGCGTTTGGCGACGTAAACCTGCGGCGGGAAGATTTCTTGCAGGGCAAGGGTTTCCCAGCCGCTTTGGTGTTTGGCGCAGATGATGGAGGGGCGGTCGGGGATGTTTTCGGCACCGATGAGGCGGTATTTGAGTCCGATGATGTGTTTGAGCGACCAGTTGAGGATGCGTACCCATATTTGCGCCATTTTGTGCGCGCCGCCTTGGACGGGCAGGGCGAGGAGCATGAAGGGGAAAAGTAAAATCAGGCTGGTGCTGAGGATGAACCAGTAGGTCAGGTTGCGGATGAGGAGCATGTTTTTACCTGTCGGATGGGTCGTCTGAAATCTTGTTTGGGCTTGAAACGGGGCGAAACAGGGTTTCAGACGACCTCGTGTATTTATGGGTTTGCCTGTCCGTCTGTAAGGTCTTGTGCGGACTCGTGCATGATGTATTGGGAGAAGGCGAGCAGGCTGTCGAAGACTTGGGTGTTTTCGGGTAATTCTTTTTCCTGTTGCGACAAGGTTTTCTTGCCTTTGCCGGTCAGGACGAGCGCGGTTTTGCCGCCGGCTTCGTGCATGGCTTGCAGGTCGCGCAGGCTGTCACCGACCAGCCAGGTTTCGGCAGGGTCGGCTTTGAAGCGTTCGAGGATGTCGTAAATCATGCCGGGCTTGGGTTTGCGGCAGTCGCAGTTGTCGGCGGCGGTGTGCGGGCAAAACCAGATGCCGTCGATTTCGCCGCCCGCCTGACGGACGAGGCGGTGCATTTTGGCGTGCATTTCGGTCAGGTCTTGGACGGTGAAGTATTTGCGGCCGATGCCGGATTGGTTGGTGGCGACGGCGATGTTGTAGCCTGCCTGCGTCAGGAAGGCGATGGCGTCCATACTGCCTTCGATGGGTATCCATTCGTCTACGGATTTGACGAAGTCGTCGCGGTCTTGGTTGATGACGCCGTCTCGGTCGAGGATGATGAGTTTCACGGATGTTCCTGTCAGAAGTTTGGGGTCGGTTTAGATATTAAGGTCGTCTGAAAACGGGTGGTTTGTTTATTCGGACGGTCTCCAACATATCTATGGTTTGGCTGATGTGGTGTTCTAATGTCGGGTTGTAGTTTAATGCCTGCATCGGGTCGGTAAGTTTATGTTTGCCTTGTTGTTTGAGGGCGGCCGCTTGGACGACGGCCTGGGCCAGTGTTTCGGGGCGGCTGCGCGAGAAGAAAAAGCCTGCTTCATCGTTCATGACTTCGGTACATGCCATGTTGTCGGAGAGGACGACGCGCGTGCCGCACAAGACGGATTCGACGCCGACCAGTCCGAAAGGCTCATACAGGGACGCCATGATGGTGAAGTCGGCGGCGCGGTAGAGTTCGGGCATGTTTTTGCAGAAACCCAGTTCGACGACGTTTTTCATGGGACGCGGCAGCGGCGAACCGGCGACGGCGAGTTTGACGGGCAGGTCGGTGTGTTCGAAAAAGTCCGCCAGCAAATCGAGTCCTTTGCGCTTGTGGCCGGTCGAGGGGAACAGGAACACGGTTTCGTCGTCCTGAAAGCCGTATTTCGCGCGGACGGCGGCGGTTTCATCGGGGGCGGGATAGAAGCGGGCGGTGTCGGCGGGCGGGTGGATGACGTGGATTTTTTCGGACGGCACGCCGTAGAGCGCGGTCAGTTCGCGCTGCATCAGGTGCGAATGTGCCATGATGGATTTGGCCGTCGCGTAGTTGCTGCGGTTGCGGCGGATGGTGAGGCGGTCGAGCAGGCCTGTTTTTTGCTCCATGTTATGCAGGTAGCCCAAGTGTGTGCCGCCGCAGGCGAATATATCCGCATGGTCGCAGGGGTTGCAGGCAATAAGCAGGTTGGTTTCGCGGCGGACTTTTTTGAAGGCGCGGCTGAAGAAGAACGGCCGCAGTTTTTTGGGCATGAGGGTTTGATTGACAAGGCAGGCGTTGACTAGGGCGTATTCTGCCGTGCTTGTGTCGATTTTGGCGGCGTAAGCGTTGATGTTGATATTTTGCGCGCTCAAACCGCGGATCAGGTCGAAGGCATAACTTTCCATGCCGCCTCCATGCCGGAGGCAATTAATGGTCAAGTCGATTGTTTTAATCATTTTTTGACTGTTCCAAATGGTTTTTCCATTGCTCAAACGCTGCCTGAAAGACGGGTTTGAGGCGTTTGTAGATTTCGGGGGTGTTGGGGACGTGGTAGAAGCCGCCGAGCGACGGGGTGTCGAGGGTGCGGACGTAGTCTTCTAAGAATGCGCCGTAGCCGTCTTCTTCATTGTCGTAGTAATAGGTGGTGAATTGCCGCCCTTGTTCGGTGAAGTCGTCGGGCGTGAGCGCGCCGTCCATGTGTTTGAGCAGGAAGCGGCGACCGCTGGTTCTGCCTTTGAGCATATTGGCGAAATCTTCCGCGCTTTCGGGGGCGGTTTGCCAAACGGGATTCGCCAGCCCTGCCTGCGCCGCCCATATCCAGTACATGCCGATATGCGTGGCGGCGTTTTCGGACGGCAGGCCTTCGGGATATTCTTCGTCTAGGTGGAAGCGGATATTGTCGTACATGGACGGTCATGTGCTGTGATTCGGGGGGTGTTTATTGTAACGGAAAACGGGAGAGGTCGTCTGAAATCTGTCGGGACGTTTTTCAGACGACCTCTTTGTTAATAGGGGGAGTATGCTGCGGCCTGGTATGAAAACATGATATACTTCTTTTTATTTCAACCGCCTAGGATATGTCAGGGCGGTTTGTTTCGTTTGAACATTCTGAAAGTCCCTTATGTCCCAATCCACCCCCGCCCCGCTGGGCGAAAAGCAAATGGCGGTTTTGATGGCGATGTTGGTTGCCCTGATGCCGTTTTCGGTCGATGCCTACCTGCCCGCCATTCCTGAAATGGCGCAATCTTTGAGCGCGGATATCCACCGTATCGAGCAGAGTTTGGTTTTGTTTATGTTCGGTGTGGCGTTCGGGCAGGTTGTCGGCGGCGCGGTTTCGGACATCAAGGGGCGCAAACCTGTGGCTTTGGTCGGTTTGAGCATTTATTTTGCGGCCGTTGTCGCGCTGACGATGGTGCAGTCGGTGGACGGGCTGTTGAACCTGCGTGCCGTACAGGCGTTCGGAGCGGGGATGACGGTGGTCATCGTCGGGGCGATGGTGCGCGATTATTATTCGGGCAGGGAGGCGGCGCAAATGTTTGCCTTAATCGGCATTATCCTGATGGTCGTGCCGCTGATTGCACCTATGTTCGGCTCTCTGTTGCAGGAATTGGGCGGCTGGCGTTTTATTTTCGGTTTTTTGGCGGCGTATTCGTTTGTTTTGTTCATCTTGGTGTTTGCTTTCTTGCCGCGTCCAAAGCAGACGGGCAAAATCGGGATGGACATTTTCGGACTAGTGGCGGGCAGGTTCGCCAGAGTGCTGAAGACGCGGGCGGCGATGGGCTATCTGTTTTTTCAAGCGTTCAGCTTTGCCTCGATGTTTGCATTTTTGACGGAATCGTCTTTTGTTTACCAAAAACTGTACCATGTTACACCGCGCCAATACGCTTGGGTGTTTGCGCTGAACATCCTCACGATGGCTTCGTTTAACCGCATCACGGCATGGCGGCTGAAAACGGGGGCGCACCCGCAAAGTATTTTGAAATGGGGCATTATCGTGCAGTTTGTGGCGAACCTGACGATGGTACTGCTGGTCTGGTCGATGGGACTGCCGCCGATGTGGGCTTTGGTGCTTTGTGTAATGTTTTCGGTAGGCACGCAGGGCTTGGTCGGCGCGAACACGCAGGCTTGCTTTATGGCTTATTTCAAGCAGGAAAGCGGCAGCGCAAACGCGGTATTGGGCGTGTTCCAATCCATCATCGGCGCAAGCGTGGGGCTGTTGGCGACGCGGCTGCACAATGGTTCTGCGTTGGTGATGGCGGGCATGATGCTGACCTCGACGGCGTGCGGGATTGTGTTGCTTTGGCTCTGCTCGCATCAGGCTTGGAAAGAAAACAATAAAAGCGAATATGTGTGAATCGTGAACGGCAAAAGGTCGTCTGAAATCTTCAGACGACCTTTTGCTTGCGGTAGACATTTAATGGCCTAAATTCAAAAAGGACGACAGCCGTCAAAACGGTGCGTGGGAAATAAAATCCCTCTTTTAATTCAGTCCACTATCATCCTGCTTATTTTGCAGGAGCTTGTTCTGTCGGAGTGGCTGCGGGTGCGGTTTGGGTTGCAGCCTGACCTTGTTCGCCCAACGCATTGGTTTCGGCATCGGCAGAAGTGGCTTCAGTTGTTGCAGCTTCGGCGGCTTTGTCTTGTTTCAATTCGTTGGCTTGTTTTTTAGCTTTATTGGCTTTTTTGTGAACGTGTTCTGCCTTAGCGGCTTTGCCGGAAGCAGGTTGGGCCATAGCCACAGGAGCAGCGATCAGACCGGCAGAAACAAGAACGAGAGAGGTCAATTTAGACAATGTTTTCATGTGTAATATCCTTTCGGGAAATTTGTCTGATAAAATCATTCCGTCAAATGCCAAATGGCAATTTGCGTAAAGACAACCGCATAACCACTTGGTGCGATTGAGTTTTTATTGTAACGGTTTGTTTGTAAACCGAAGTCAGCTCGAGCGAAATTGAAATAAAGTTTCAAAAGGAGGGTTAACCCCTTTGTCCTGCTTTATTAATCGCACCTCATAGCTTGATTGTTTAAATTTATATATTTCATGGCATTACATCCGATGATTTTCGAACACCCCCGATTCCGCAATGCATCCTACATCCTGATGGGGCTTGCCCTGCTTGCGGTGCTGTATTTCCACTTTTTGCCGCTTTTGCTCGCCGTGATACTGACCTACGTCTTCATCACCAAGACCAACGGCCTGATTCTTTGGCTGCGCCGCCGTACGCTCGCGCGCAATACGTTTTTGCACAAATCGCTCAACGCGCACAATATCAACCTGATTTCGACCACGCTGACCATAGGCATCGTATTGACGGTTATCCTCTTGATGTCGCTGGGGATTTACCACCTGATTCACGGCGGGCACATCACCGTGATGCTGACCAAGCTGGCGGCGATTTTGGAAGACACAAAAAACAGCAGCAGCCTGCCGCCATCGGTTTTGAACATGCTGCCCAACAATACCGCCGAAATCAAAGCCTATGCGGTCAAATTGATTGAAGAATACAGTGCTGCGCTGACGCGCATCAGCAAAAACAGCTTCACCTCGTTCGTGTATATCCTTATCGGCATCATCATCGGCGCAATGCTCAGTTTCCACCGCCTCAACATGCGCAAAAACCGCCGCAAAATGCCGCCCTTCAAGGCAGAGCTGGTGCGGCGGATTGTGAACTTCGAAACCAGCTTCGAGCGCGTGTTTCTGGCGCAGGTCAAAATCTCACTGATCGATACCGCGCTGACGGGCGTGTACCTTTATCTGATTCTGCCGCTTTTCGGCGTGGAGTTGCCGTTTAAACTAACCGTGTTAGTCATCGCCTTCATCGTTGGACTGATTCCCGTCGCGGGCAACCTGATTTCCAACACCATCATTATCATCTTGAGCCTCGGCGCATCTTTATATGTGGCAGTCGCTTCGCTGGTGTTTCTGGTCGTCATCCACAAGCTCGAATATTTTCTGAACGCGAAAATCATCGGCTCAGAAATCGAATCGAGCGCATGGGAATTGCTGGTGGCGATGGTCGTGTTCGAACGGATTTTCGGCGTCGGCGGCATCATCGTCGCACCGGTTTATTATGCGTATCTGAAGAATGAGTTGAAACAGCAGAAGCTGATTTGAGTTGATGCGGTAATACAGAGAGGTCGTCTGAAAAGCTCGAAATAGGTTTTTCAGACGACCTTTTTTCAGCTACGGCAACCTGATCCCTTCCCACGGCTGGTGAGGGAAGGTTAGGATGGGGGTGGCTTGCGGATATACGGTATAAGGGGCAAGAGCCACACTCTCTCCAATTCTCTCCAGCCGGACGGGAGAGGACGGATTCTCGCGGGCGAAGCCCACGCTACGGTTACCCTTCACCCAAGAACAAACAATTCCCGCCCGTGCGCCTTCAGCCAACTTTTAGCATTGTCGGTATGCGGCGTCAGCGTGTTCACCAAATGCCAAAAGCGCGGACTGTGGTCGGGGTGGCGGAGGTGGCAGAGTTCGTGGATGCAGACATAGTCGGCGACGTACTCGGGCGCGCCGATCAGCCGCCAGTTGAGGCGGATGCCGGTGTGCGGGCGGCATACGCCCCAAAAGGTTTTGGCGTTGCTCAGGTCTGTGGCAGCGGGCGTCAGCCCTGTTTCGGCTGCGTGTTTTTCAAGGCGGGGCAGCAGGTATTCGCGGGCGCGTTCGTTCAACAGGCGGCGCAGGTGGTCGATTTGTGCGGCAGTTTCTTTTCTGGGAAGCAGGATTTCAGACGACGTGATGCGGATATGGCTTTGGCTGTGGGTATCCAGCTTGGTCTTTACTCCCAGATACCAAATCCACTCGGGTAAGTTTGGGTGGGAAACAGGATGTACGGGCGTTTTGGCAAGTGTATTCCGCAAAATCGTTTCGTTTGCCGCCAGCCAGTTTGCCAACGCGTGGTCTTGAAAGAAGGGTGGGACGTTGATGCTGACCGTTTGCGTATTGACGGGGCGAAGAATCAGATTTTTCTTGGCACTGCGTTTGAGTTCGACGGTGATTTGCGTGCCGTCGGCAAGGGTGTGGAGGAGGTGTGTCATGGTTTCGGAAGAATGGATTTTAGGCGGAGGATATAGCGTTTGCATCGTGGAATGCAAGCGAAAGGTCGTCTGAAACATCTTTTCAGACGACCTTTGCCGTTTCCATTAAAATACCGTATTCCCATTTTTCAGACGGCCTCTTCCTATGTTTCCCGACCAATCCGCCCCCAATCTGCTGCAAGGCTTAAACCCCGAACAACTTTCCGCCGTAACCTGGCCGCCGCAATCCGCCCTCGTTTTGGCGGGCGCGGGTAGCGGCAAAACGCGAGTGCTGACCACGCGCATCGCATGGCTGCTGCAAACCGGTCAGGCAAGCGTACACAGCATTATGGCGGTAACGTTTACCAACAAAGCCGCCAAAGAAATGCAAACCCGACTCGGCGCGATGATTCCCATCAACGTCCGCGCCATGTGGCTCGGCACGTTTCACGGTCTCTGCCACCGCTTTCTACGGCTGCACCACCGCGATGCCGGTCTGCCGTCTTCCTTTCAAATCCTCGACAGCGGCGACCAGCTTTCCCTCATCAAACGCCTGCTCAAAACCCTCAACATCGCCGAAGAAATCATCGCGCCGCGTTCGCTGCAAGGCTTTATCAACGCGCAAAAAGAATCCGGTTTGCGCGCTTCCGTGTTGAGCGCGCCAGACCCGCACACAAGCCGCATGATTGAATGCTACGCCGAATACGACAAAATCTGCCAACGCGAAGGCGTGGTCGATTTCGCCGAACTCATGCTGCGCAGCTACGAAATGCTGCAAAGCAACGAAATCCTGCGCCAGCACTACCAAAACCGCTTCAACCACATTCTGGTCGACGAGTTCCAAGACACCAACAAACTGCAATACGCCTGGCTGAAACTCATGGCGGGCGGCAACGCGGCAGTCTTTGCCGTCGGCGACGACGACCAAAGCATCTACCGATTCCGCGGCGCGCACGTCGGCAACATGACCGCGCTGATGGAAGAATTCCACATCGACGCGCCCGTCAAACTCGAACAAAACTACCGCTCCGTCGGCAACATCCTCGCCGCCGCCAACGCCGTCATCGAAAACAACGACGAACGCCTCGGCAAAAACCTGCGCACCGACGCCGAAGCAGGCGACAAAATCCGCTACTACTCCGCCTTTACCGACCTCGAAGAAGCCCAATTCATCGTGGACGAAACCAAAGCCCTCGAACGCGAAGGCTGGGATTTGGACGAAATCGCCGTCCTCTACCGCAGCAACGCCCAATCCCGCGTTATCGAACAAAGCCTGTTCCGCAGCGGCATACCCTACAAAATCTACGGCGGACTGCGCTTTTACGAACGCCAAGAAATCAAACACGCGCTCGCCTACCTGCGCCTGGCCGTCAATCCCGACGACGACAACGCCCTCTTGCGCGTCATCAACTTCCCCCCGCGCGGCATCGGCGCACGCACCATCGAAAACCTTCAGACGGCCTCAAGCGAACAAGGCATCACCCTTTGGCAGGCAGCCTGCAACGCCGGCGCAAAAGCCGCCAAAATCGCCGCCTTCGTCCGCCTCATCGAAGCCCTGCGCAACCAAGTCGGACAACTGCCCCTGCCCGAAATCATCGTCGGCATCCTCAAAGACAGCGGCCTGACCGAACACTACCGAACCCAAAAAGGCGACAACCAAGACCGCCTCGACAACCTTGACGAACTCGTCAACGCCGCCATCGAGTTCAAACCCGAAGACAGCAACTTCGAAATCCTGCCCGACAACGTTTCAGACGACCCCGCCTTCCCCATCCTCGCCTTCCTAAGCAACGCCGCCCTCGAATCCGGCGAAAACCAAGCAGGCGCGGGCGAAAAAGCCGTCCAACTCATGACCGTCCACGCCGCCAAAGGCTTGGAATTCAACGCCGTCTTCCTCACCGGCATGGAAGAAGGCCGCTTCCCCAGCGAAATGAGCCTTGCCGAACGCGGCGGCCTCGAAGAAGAACGCCGCCTCATGTACGTCGCCATCACCCGCGCCCGCAAACGCCTCTACATCACCATGGCGCAGCAAAGAATGCTGCACGGACAAACCCAATTCGGCATCGTCTCCCGCTTCGTCGAAGAAATCCCCCCCGAAGTGCTGCACTACCTGTCCGTCAAAAAAACCGCCTACGACAGCTACGGCAACCCGCGCCAAACCGCCGCGTCCAAAGACAAAATCATCGACGACTACAAACAGCCGCAAACCTACGCAGGCTTCCGCATCGGACAAAACGTCCGCCACGCCAAATTCGGCACCGGCGTGATTATCGATGCCGTGGACAAAGGCGAATCCGCCCGACTGACCATCAACTTCGGCAAACAGGGCGTCAAAGAGCTGGATACCAAATTTGCGAAATTGGAAGAGATGTGAAAGAGGGATGGCAGGGGTCGTCTGAAACCCGTAGCGTGGGCTTTGCCCACAAATCAAACCCAAAATTTCAGACGACCTCTTTTAGCCGTCATTCCTAATCTTTGTAGAAATGAAAGTAGTGAAAAATTGGCATGATCAGCCTTATGGGATAATCATGCCAAATATTGTTTCTTTTTATTAAGACATATAGGTATAATTGCACGAGAAATTAATCATTAAAAAGTATATCTTTTATATTAGATGATTAATTCTTAATCAAAAAATACTCTTTGGGAAATGTATTGTGACTACATCAAACAAACCATCTTTGTATCAACAATTAAAAGAATCTCCTCTACAGACTGATATTGGAGAATTTTCTTTTTCAAGTGAACAACTAGGTAATGGAGGGAATTCTACAGTTTTCTTATTTGAAAGAAATGGAAAAAAATATGCTATTAAGTTCTTAACTGTTAATGGCGATGAGCGAAAATTAAAAAGGTTTATAGATGAGTATTTTACGTTTGCTCAATGTCCGTCTCATGAAAACATCTTGCCTCAATATCATTTTGACAAGATAAAAATAAATGATGATTTTTACTATATCATTATTTCTAAAAAATTTGATTACTCCTTAAAAAAATTTAAGGAGATTTTTTTAGATAATATTAAAGATAACCAAGAAAAAATTGAAAATATTGAATTAATATTCAATTTGCTTTACAAAGGCATTCGTCATTTACATCATAACTCAATCATACATAGGGATTTGAAGCCTGAAAATATTTATATCAATATAAAAGAAAATAAAATTGAAGATTTAGTTATAGGGGATTTTGGAATTGCTCATTTCGATCCCGAATTATACGATAGATTGTCTGAGACAAGAGGTGGGGAAAGGCTAGCTAATTATAAATTTAGTGCTCCTGAACAATCAGTCCCTGGAGGAGAAACAACTTTCGCTAGTGATATTTTTGCATTAGGTCAAATCATACAATGGTTGATAACAGGGGATACACATGAAGGTAGCAGAAGAATGAGGGCTTTACCTGATCATCCATTTTTTGATGCAATCATTGATAAATGTTTAGCCAGTAGGCAGGAGGATAGATTCCAATCTATCGATGAGATCAATGAAGAAATTAGAAATTTAGATGGTGATAGAGAAAGATTTTTACGGGAGCAGAGTTTTGAAAAGAGAGTTTGGGATGCTATCTATGATTTGGACAAGATTATCAGACAAACATGTACTACTATACGAAGAATAGAAACTTTAGAGAATCCCAAATTAATTGAGGAATTTTTAAATAATTTTAATGGAATTAATACAAGAGAAAATTTTTGGTGTAAGAATCAAGATGGGGGCGATAATCATGCCGAAAATTGGAATAAAAAAGATGATTTATGGATAATGGGGGATTTAAAAGATGGTTTTGGAGTAGAGTGTAAAATTGATAAGATACATGTTTACAGAGGAGATACTCCGTATAAAAACTTTTTCATTATACAAACAGCCCCAATTCCCAAATTTGAATATTTGGATATTAATGGTAATCCTATTCAAAGAAGTGAGCCTGAGTACTATAAAGATCGTGCCTATTTTTTTGAGGGTAAGTGTATTGATCCTAGAGAAGCTGACCACGGATATTATCGCGATAGTACAGGAGTATCCATAGAGTTGACGAAAGAAAATCATTATGAATTGGAAAGGATTTTAATTAAATATGGATTTATGGTGGCACCTATTGAAACTCCGATCAACAAGATACATCCGGACACAATAGCAAGTATTTTTATAAAGGCTGTTATTGAAAATGATGGGTTAACTGAAGAATTGGTTGATTTGTTTGAGGAAAAAACTCGAGATAAGTATGGTTGGGCAATTAAAGGGTGTTTGTAAATTTATAAGTTTTTATTTTTGAATAAGGATTGTTTAAAAACCTAAATCGTTTTTTCAGACGACCTTTGCTTTGAAACGGTCATTGCCCGTTTGGGTTTTATAGCTATTCTTTGGTTCAAGGTTTTTCAAACGGCTTGCGTGGGCAAAGCCCACGCTACGGTGCGGCAGCGCGTCGATACTGTCTTGCCGATCGGGTTCGATTGCTTCTTAACCTGCTGCCATCATTCCCGCGCAGGCGGCAATCCAGACCTTGGCATTTTGGGAATATTTCAAGGCTGCTGCAAATTCTAACTTATGGATTTTTGCGTATTTTCCTTTCGTCGGCGGGAATGGGAATAACGGCAATGGTAGAGCAAGGCGGGCATTTGAGGTGGGGTGGGTCAAGATTCAAAAAGCTGCTGAATAGTGGTTCAAGCAAATTATTCGAAAGGTCGTCTGAAAGCCTAAATCTGTCTTTCAGACGACCTTAATGGGTGTATTCGGCTTTCTGTTCCCTTGTTGGCGCAATAAAGGCTAACATATGCTCTTTTGATGGATATTCTCTGCTGGGATTCGGGCAAGCCTTCAACAATGATCTTTTTATCCACTCTTCCTACGGAGATAACACAATGAAAATAAAGCTATTGTTTTCTGCTTTGGCTCTGTCTGCATTGATGATGGATGCTCAGGCGCATGTTACGATTCGCAATTATTCTAATGGTGTTGATAGTATTTCTGGAAAATCAGACCATTTCCGCCTGAATGTGCCGACCAATCGCGGTAAGGCGGTAACCGGGGTAAAAATGGTGGTTGCCGAAGGTGTGAAACTGTTGTTCATTCATCCTGTTCCGGGTTGGACTTATAAAACAGAAAAAGATGCGGAAGGCAATATCGTCAGCATTACTTACAAAGGCCGTATGGAGGCAGGCGAATTTACTTCGTTCCCGTTTATCGCGCTGAATCCTAAAGGCGATGTATCAGTGAAATACAAAGCGTATGTAACCTACGCAGATGGCGTTGTTGTGCCGTTTGACGGTTCGGAAGAGGCAAAAGGCTATCAACCGACGATTCATCTGAAATAACAGTCGGGTACGTTTGCCCTAATGCCGACGGAACAATCAGGATATTGAACTACTTGGCAAGCGGGCTATAACGTTCTTTCTACTAAAAAGGTCGTCTGAAAACCTGAATTGGTTTTCAGACGACCTTTGCTTTGGGACTGGGCTATGCTTTGTCCTCTTCGTTTTCCACCGCTTTGGGCGGAACGGGTGCGAACCAGCCGACCAGAAGCAGCAGCACGCCGACGATGATGAAGGAGGCGATGCGGGCGATGCCGCCGCTGTTGGAAAGCTCGATGAGGAAGAGCTTGACGACGACAATCGCCATCAGCGCCGCGCCGGTTATCCAGAAGGGGCGCAGTTTGCGGCGGTTGCCGTACACCATCAGGATGATGGCGGTAACCGCCCACACGACGGAGAGGCTGGCTTGCAGGCCGAAGGATTGGAGCATGATGTCGAGGCGCCAAGTGATGCCGTCGTAGAAGTGCCACAGGCGCATCACACCCGCGCTGATGACCATGAATGCGAGGGCGGCGACGCCGGGCGTGTTCACGCGGCGGTATTCCGCAGGCAGGGCTTCGGGCAGGGACTTCAGGGCAAACCACAGCATTCCGGCGCAGGCGAGTTCCAGCGGGTTAAGCAGCGGGATATACGGCAACGGCGCGGGTTGGAACGGGGTAGAGAAGTTCGTCCATATCATCCAACTTGCCGATGCAAGGGCGGCTATCGGCAGGGCGGAATGCTGATAGGCGGCTTGATGTCGTCTGAAAAAGCCGCGCTGCCGCTGCGTATGAAGGACGACCCACATGATCAGCGGTACGGCAAGCCACGAGAGCTGCGACCAAACGCCGTCGAGACGATTGCCGACATACATTCCTGCCCAAAGCGACCAAAGGATACCGAGCAGGATGATGTTGAGTTTGTGCAAGCCGATAGGCGCATTAGTTTGGCGGTTATTCAGGATGACGAAGTTCAACACGGTGGCGGCGGCAAGCGGCAGGGCTGCGGCGGCCGTCCATAGGTGTTCGAGATGATAGCCGATGAAGTGCAGGGCAAACAGGGGCAGGAATGCCAAGGTCGTCTGAAAAAGCTCTTTCCAGTTCAAACGGTTGGCAAGCAACAGTAAGGTGGTGAATATCGGCAATGCCCAAAGCTCGATAAACAGGGTTTCTTCGCCCGTCCATTGGGTATAGGTGGCGAAGCCGCCCAACATCAGGGCGATAACGAGGATAGCCCAGCCCGCAATTTGCGAGAACGGGAGGGTTTGGTCTTGTTTGTCTTGGTTTTCCGAAGCTTCGGTTTGGACGCGCGGATATTGCAGCATGTAGGCCGCGGCAAACAGCAGCGGCGCGGCGGCAAAGAGGTGCCAGTGTGTCAGGAAGCCGTTGGATTCATTATTAATCGAGGCTTGGAAGAGCAGGATAAAGATTGCATTGCCCAAGGCGAATGTGCTGAACACGTCCGACTTGCCTTTGCCTCGGCAGAACGCCCAAGCTGCCACCAAAGCAGAGAAAATGATGATGCTGCCGCGTTCCGCGAAAAACAGTAAAGGCAGGATGGATGTGTAGAGCAGGGCGGCGCAGAGGGTTGCGTTTTGAAGCGTGTGTTCCCAGTGTGCCGAGCCTTTACGGCGGTAGAGGTGCCACTGCAGGTAAATTGCTGCGCCGCCGAACAGGGTCAGCAGGGTGGTAAACCATTGACCTTGCAGGATGGTGGATCCTCCCTCCTGATAACCGCTCAGTTGGGTCAGCGCCGCCAGCAGATAAACGACGAGCGCACCCAAACGCATATGCGGACGCTGTTGGCGCAGCCCGAAGAAATACACGAGCGCGGATTCTACCGTCCACAGGATGACGGTGTTGCCGCGTTCAAAGTAAAGTGGAACGGCGAGCGTGAGGAACAGCAGCGACAGGGCAACAAACACCTGACGCAGGATATACAAACCCTGTTGCCGTTTCAGCATCAGCGCGGCAAGTCCGTAAACGGCGGCGAAGCCCAGCGCGGAGAATGCGTCCGCAGACGGCCAGTGTTCCACCATGCGGTATTGCAGTCCGAACGCCGCCGCCATCGTGCCGAACAATAAAGTATGATCGAGGACGTGGACGCGCAGGCCGTGGGAGCAGATGCTGTTCCAAATTTCTTCCAGCGTCGCATTGTCGGCAACGGGCGCGAGCGTGTCTTCGCGGTTTTCCGTCAGCTTGCGGCGGGCGAACAGATAGGCAATGAAGGTGTAGAGCAGCCAGTGGTAAATCAGGAAAGGCTCGGTGGTGGCGAAATGCTGCGGCGTATAGCTTTGCATGCCCCACAACGCGGCGATGGAGAAGGTTCCGGCGAAACCCGTCAGGTTCAGCGGCCGCCATGCCTTAAACCAGGCAATCGCCGCTACGCCGGCATTGAGCAGGGAAAGGTAGGAGAACAGCACCAAATAATTGCCGCTGCCGTCCGATACCAGGATGGGCGCCGCCAGACCGCCGACCAAGGAAACCTGCGCCATAATCTGCGCGTTCTGCCTGATCGCCAGCAACGCCATTAATACGACCATCGCCACCATCAGCACGAACACGATCGGTGCGGGCAGCAGCGGATGCAGTTTCAATGCCGCCAAAGCGGTCAGATACATCACCGCCACGCCGAAGCCTTGCAACACCAGGCCGTATTCGCGTTTGCGGCTTTGCAGCTTCCAGCCGCCGATGACCGCCGCCAGACCCGCACCTGCTACGGTCAGGTAACGCATTTCCACCGGTACATAAATCCGCTCGGAGGCATAGCGCAAGAGGAACGCCAAGCCGAGGAACAGCACCACGATACCGGTTTTCAGCAGCGGATTGCCGCGCAGGAACCAAGCAACAATGGGATTTTCGGAGAATTTGAAATCGAAACCTTCCTCTTTATGGATAACGGTTTCACGAGAATCTGCGTCGATGTTTTCTGATGTATTTTCAGACGACATCGGCACTTCGTTTTCAGACGACGTTTGCAGGACAGGCGCGTCTTGTTTGTGTTCGTCTTCTTGAATAGCGGAAACTTGGGCAGGTGTTTCGACGCTTTCTGCGTACAGAGCAGGTTCGGGCTGCACGGAAGGTTCGGCGGAAACAGGGGTAGAAAAAGAGGGCGCGGTAACCGGTTCGATATGCGGCTCGACAGGCGCATTGTCCGCAGTTGCGACAGGTTCAACCTTCTCATGAAGCGGCGCAGGGGTCGTCTGAATATCGTCGGCATGTTCGGACAAAACAGCGCGCAGTTTCCTAGCCTGCCCGACTTCTGCTTTATCATGAACGGTTTCTTGTTCCAAAGCCGTCAAACGCAGCTTCAGCAACTCGATTTCTTTTTCCAGGTTTTGCAGTTTTGCATCATGTTCTTCCTGACGCGGTTTGCCGAGTTCCCGCGCAAACAACCATAAAATAGAGCCGAAAATGACGCCGACGGTCATTTCGTCAAGAAAATAGCCAATGAGGATGGGGATGAGTAGGCAGAAATACTGCATAAAACACCTGTCCGATAACGGTAAAAATATGCCAATTGTAGCATTCTTGTCATGAGAAGGATGTATAGAAGGCGTAACGGTAGGAAAAGGTGTTGTGCGGTAATAGAAGATGTGTCAGTGAAGCAAAAAGGTCGTCTGAACACCCGAAATCCGTTTTCAGACGACCCGTCTTTATTTTTTCCAATAAGCCGGCGTCAGCAAAATCAACACCGTAAAAATTTCCAAGCGGCCCAGCAGCATGACGGCAGAACACAGCCATTTCTGCACATCGCTCAATACTGCATAGCTGCCCGCCGGCCCGACTTCGCCCAAGCCCGGTCCCGCATTGGTGATACACGCGATGACGGCGGTGAAGGCGGAGATAAATTCCATCCCGCTTGCCATCAGCAAAAAGCTGAATACAATCGTCGTCATGAAATAAATCGAAATAAACGCCATCACTGTCAGCGCCATGCGGTCGGGAATCATGCGTCCGTTGACCTTGACCGTGCGCACCGCTTTCGGGTGCAGCAGAATCATCATCTCGCGCAGGCTGAATTTGAACAAGACCAACGCCCTCACGTTTTTAATGCCGCCGCCCATAGAGCCGGAGCTTGCCAACAGGTTGGACAGGAAAAACATCCACAGCGACACGATCAGCGGCCATTGCGCGAAATCCGTGTTGGAAAAACCGCTTGCCAGCCCGATGGAGACAAAGTTGAAGCTGACAAAACGCAGCGAATCCCCAAAGGTTGCATAAAAATCCTTCTGCCACAGATACACCGCCGACATCAAAATACTGCCCGCCAGCAGCACCAGCAGTACGCGGCATTCCTCGTCCTGCCAATAGGATTTGAGCGAACGCCGTGTCAGCACCGTGAAATGCGTGGCAAAATTCACACCGCCCCACAACGTGAAAAACATAATCGCCCATTCGACGGTCAGCGAATCAAAATAAGCGATGCTGGCATCGTGTGTCGAAAAACCGCCCAGCGACACCGCCGACATCGCGTGGCAAAGCGCATCAAACCAGCTCATCCCCGCAAAATGCAGCGTCAGAAAAGCCGCCGCCGTCGTCATCGTGTAGAAGAACCAAAGTTTCTTTGCCACCTGCGAAATGCGCGGTGCCATCTTACTTTCCTTGTCCATCCCCGGAATTTCAGCCTTGAAGAGCTGCGTTCCGCCCACGCCCAGCATCGGCAGAATCGCAACCGCCAGCACGATGATACCCATGCCGCCCAGCCAGTTGAGCATATGCCGCCAAAAATTCACCGACGGAGCCAGCGTGTCCAAGCTCGTCATGACCGTCGCGCCCGTCGTCGTCAGTCCGGACATCGCCTCAAAAAACGCATCGGTAAAACTGATGCCCGGGATGTGAATATAAATCGGCATCGCCGCCACCAGCGCAAACGCCAGCCACAACATCAAAACCAACGTAAACCCGTCGCGCGGGCGCAGCTCGCGGCGGAAATGGAAGGTCAGCAGCCAAACCGCGCAAGAGGTCAGCGTTGTCGCCAAAGCCGTGTAGGCAAACGCCGGAAACGCGTTGTCCAGAAAAAAATACGACATCAGCGTCGGTACTGCGAGCACCATTGAAAACAGCAGCCCCAGTCTGGACAAAACGTGGACAATAGGGAGGAACTTATACATATCAATTAATCTTAACAAACCGGCCGAATCATCTGGCGGCATGGGATGGCGATGAGGAAGTCGATATTTTCAGACGACCTTATCGTCATCAGTAATCGCAAACAGACTTTATTTTAACAAATTATTGCCTTGCCTAGACGCAAAAGGGTAGAAGCGGAGATCGTCTGAAAACCACATCCGCATCCCGTCCCGCGTTTGCCAGAAAACCCGCTTAAAGGTAAAATCCCGTATTCCAACATGGGTACTGCATCATGACTAAATTTATTTTCGTAACCGGCGGCGTCGTATCTTCACTCGGAAAAGGTATCGCCGCCGCTTCTATTGCCACCATCCTCGAATCGCGCGGTTTGAACGTAACCATGCTCAAGCTCGACCCTTATATCAACGTCGACCCCGGCACGATGAGTCCGTTCCAGCACGGCGAAGTGTTCGTGACCGACGACGGCGCGGAAACCGACCTCGACTTGGGACACTACGAACGTTTCATCAACGCCACCATGACCCGCCGCAACAGCTTCAGCACGGGGCAGGTGTACGAAAACGTCATCGCCAAAGAACGCCGCGGCGACTACCTTGGCGGTACGGTTCAAGTCATCCCGCACATTACCGACGAAATCAAACGCCGCATCCACGAAGGTGCGGCGGGTTACGATGTCGCCATCGTCGAAATCGGCGGTACGGTCGGCGACATCGAATCGCTGCCGTTTTTGGAAGCCATCCGTCAGATGCGCAGCCAGTTGGGACGCAACAACACCTTGTTTGCGCACTTGAGCTACGTTCCCTACATCGCCGCCGCAGGCGAAATCAAAACCAAGCCGACCCAACATACCGTTAAAGAAATGTTGAGCATCGGTTTGCAGCCCGACATCCTGATTTGCCGTATGGACAGAACCATGCCGGCGGACGAACGCCGCAAAATCGCCCTGTTCTGCAACGTGGAAGAGCGCGCAATTGTCGGCAGCTACGACGTGGACAGCATCTACGAATGCCCAGAAATGCTGCACGACCAAGGCATCGACAACATCATTACCGAGCAATTGCAGCTGAACGTACAACAGGCGGATTTGACCGCGTGGAAAAAAATCGTCCATGCCATCAAAAACCCGAAACACACCGTCAAAATCGCCATGGTCGGCAAATACGTCGATTTAACCGAATCCTACAAATCGCTGATCGAAGCCTTGAAACACGCGGGTATCCACACCGAAACCGACGTGCAGATTACCTTCGTTGACAGTGAAAACATCGAGAAAAACAACGGCGACGTTTCCATGCTCGAAGACATGGACGCCATCCTCGTTCCCGGCGGTTTCGGTTCGCGCGGCGTGGAAGGCAAAATCGCCGCCGTGCGCTATGCCCGCGAAAACAACGTGCCATACTTGGGCATCTGCCTCGGTATGCAGATTGCGCTGATCGAATACGCCCGCGACGTCGCAGGCTTGAAAGGCGCGAATTCGACCGAGTTCGACCTCAAATGCGCCGCGCCCGTCGTCGCTCTTATTGACGAATGGCAAACCGCCGACGGCAGCGTCGAAACCCGTGACGAATCCGCCGATTTGGGCGGCACCATGCGTTTGGGCGCGCAAGAGGTCGAATTGAAAGCAGGCAGCCTCGCCGCCAAAATCTACGGCAGCGAACACATCCGTGAACGCCACCGCCACCGCTACGAAGTCAACAACAACTACGTTCCCACGCTGGAACAGGCTGGCTTGGTCATCGGTGGTGTATCTGCCGGACGTGAACGCTTGGTCGAAACCATCGAGCTGCCGAACCATCCTTGGTTCTTCGCCTGCCAGTTCCACCCCGAGTTCACCTCCAACCCGCGCAGAGGCCATCCTTTGTTTACCGCGTTTGTCAAAGCCGCGTTGAACAATAAAAAAGTCTGACGCCGGCAAAAGGTCGTCTGAAAATAGAAAAAGCACCCTAATTAAGGTGCTTTTTCTATTTTCAGACGACTATGGATTATTCATTCAAATAAAAATGACTTATCATTATTTTTTTGGGAAGAGTGGAAACCGGTTTTAGGAATCGGGATGAAGTGTATGGGGGAAAAGCTACTTTCAAATCTCAAATTCCTGCCTATCCATAAATGGTGGGTTTGCGTTTCTATTTGAATCAACTATAAAAAAATGGATGAATGTTGTAAAAAGTCTAAACTCTAATGAATAATAATTCTTATCAAGATGAAAAAGATTGTTTAAATATCGAAAGTTCATTATGATTGCGCAAATTGTTCCACGGGTCTTGCTGTTTTTGGTTTTGAGTCTCTTATTTTTGTAAAACGATAGACCTAAATTTGATTCTTTGATTAAAGAGGAGTTTGTATGAAAAAAGCCATTATTGCCCTGACTATCGCGGCTTTGCCTTTTGCAGCATCCGCCGAAGTTGTCCTGTACGGACAAGTTAAAAGCACCATCACCTCCGGACAGGTGAAAATCAAAGGTAACGAAGGTACGGAAAAAAGCGCGACTGCAACCCGCATCAACGACAATACCTCGCGCATCGGCTTCAAAGGCAGCGAAAAACTCTCAGACGACCTCAAAGCCATCTGGCAGGTGGAACAGCGTACTTCCATTTTGGGCGAATCCAATAGCCAAAGTTTCGGCAACCGTGATTCCTTCATAGGCTTGGAAGGCTCATTCGGTAAGGTTCGCGTCGGCAATATGAACAATATGCTCAACGAGATGGATACCATCGACCCTTGGTTGTATAAAACCAACGCGATGGGTTTGGGCATCAACACACGCACCGGTGTGCGCACCACATCCGTACGCTACGACAGTCCTTCGTTCGGCGGGTTCAAATTCAATGCGTCCTACGCGCCACGCGACAACCGCAATCCGGACGACAAATATAAACATGAAAAACCCAGCAAAGAACAATATACCGCCGGTTTGACTTATGAAAACAGCGGTTTCACCACCAACCTTGCCTACGGCCATTACAAAGGCGCGTACACCGACAACAACGGCAAAGTCAAAAAAGTCAAAGCTGCCCAAATCGCTAAGATCGAAAGCTACTACGACAAAGACAATCTGTTTGTCGGCGTAGGTGCTCAATACGCTAAAGGTCATGAAAGCGCAAATAAATATCTGGGTTACTTTACCGATGATTTCAATACGTACAAACGCGCTGACATCACTGCCGATGCCGGTAAAAATGAAGCCGTCAAAGTTGCCGATGCAGCCGTTACCGTGGGTTATACCTTCGGCAACCTGACCCCGCGCCTCACTTACGCCCACGGCTGGGCGGCAAAAGGCGTGAACAGCGGCGAGAAACTAGTCGATAAATTCGACCAAGTAGTAGTTGGTGCCAACTACAAATTCAGCAAACGTACTTCTATGCTTGCTCATGCCGGTTATATGAAACTGGGCAGCAAAACCCGCCTGACGCCGACTCAAACAGGGTCTGTTGAGCAAAAAGCTGTTTCTTTGGGTATGGTTCATAAATTCTGATGAAACCGTAAGGATAATCAGAAAATATAAAAGGTCGTCTGAAAACCGGTTTGGGTTTCAAACGACCTTTTATCATATAAAAATTTAAATATTTCCAAATTTAATAGAAGGTTCGAATACGGAGGATCTGTTTGTCCTTTTTACATAGGAAAACGCCTTAACAGTTAAAAAAATAAATTATTTTAGAATATTAAATTCTGATGTTCTCGTTTTGAGGTAGTTTTAGATAGTGTGTCAGAGGGGAAAATCTGCTGCATCAAACCTTATTTTTGAGAGGTGAGGAAGCCGCTTAACTCGAACTCGAAAGGCATTCCGTTTTGCGCGCCGGAGCGGGTAATAGACAGGGCGGCAGCGGCGCAGGCCTTGCGTACGGCGATGTCTATGCCTTCGTGCCAGAATACTGCCAATGCGCCGTTGAAGGCATCGCTGGCACCCGTGGTGTCGGAGGTTTGTACCTTAAAACCTGAAACATGGCGCAGACGGCCTTTGGGGTCTTTATATACGGCGCCTTTACTGCCTGAAGTCATCAGGACGGGGCAGGGGGATTTTAAAATCAACTCTTCGGGAGACAAGCCTTGTGGTGCTCCCAAGCTGGCGGCAAGCTCATAGCGGTTGGGTGTTAAGATGGTAATTTGCTCCAACAATTCTTTCGGGATGGCGCGGGCGGGTGCGGGATTAAGGATAAAGGGTTTGTTGTATTTTGCTGCCAGTTTTGATGTGGCTATCACGCACTCCATCGGAATTTCAAGCTGGCTGAGGATGATGTCGGCTTCGGCAAACCGTTCTTCTGCGGCTTCGATGTCGGCAACGGTCAGATACATATTTGCGCCGGCAATAACGATGATGGAATTTTCTTCGTCGGCAACGGTAATGTTTGCCATGCCGCTGTTTTGTCCCATGATGGTTTGGACATAATCGGTACATATGCCTTCGTGGCGGAGGTTGGTTACCATTTCCAGTCCGAAATCGTCGTCGCCGACTGCACCGATGATGGTTACGCATGCACCTAGGCGTGCGGCGGCAACTGCTTGGTTGGCACCTTTGCCTCCCATGTAGCGATGGAATGAGCTTCCCAGCAAAGTCTCGCCCGCGCGCGCGAATTGGGTGGCGCGGGTTACTAAATCCATGTTGATACTACCGACAACGACGACTTTGATATGGAGCATTCTGATATATCCCTTTTGAAACACGATACAACCGTATCAGGCGGTCTTTATTGATATTGAAATATGCAGGAAACCGCATTCTCTATGCCGATAGGCATTTTGCGTCATTGTACCCGCTGGAATTGCAAATGCAATATTAATTCCCGTTTTTCATATTTTAATATCAGATTTTGTTGTAATTAAATCGTAAAATTTCGGAAACTTCATACCGTTTGAATGCTAAATTTGTACATTGGTCGGTTTTTATTTTGTTTTTTATAAAATTTAAATAGAATGGAAAATTTTTTCTGTTTTATATACCATTTTTCTTTCAAGGTCGTCTGAAAGCCCAATCAATACGTTCGTTTTAGCGAAATTCACTTTGTCCGTTTTAGCGAAACCCGCTTCACTCTTTTTAGCGAAACTCGCTTCACTCGTTTTCAGACGACCTTTTTCCAACCCTGCTACAATACGCCTTTTATTGTTCACGCCGATTTTGCCATGACCGAGCCGACCTACATCCCGCTGCGCCTGCATACCGAGTTTTCGATTACCGACGGTATGGTGCGGATTAAAAAACTGATTGCCAAAGCGCAGGAATACGGTTTGCCTGCTTTGGGCATCAGCGATCTGATGAACGAATTCGGTTTGGTGAAATTCTATAAAGCCTGCCGCAGCGCGGGGATTAAGCCCGTCGGGGCGGCGGACGTGTGGATAGGTAATCCGAATGCGCCCGACAAGCCGTTCCGCGCCATGCTGATTATCCGCAACGATGCGGGCTATCTGCGCTTGAGCGAGCTTTTGACGGCGGCTTATGTCGGCAAAGACCGCAATGTCCATCATGCGGAACTCAATCCCGAATGGCTGGAAAACGGCGACAACAGCGGCTTGATTTGTTTGAGCGGCGCGCATTACGGCGAAGTGGGCGTGAATCTGTTGAACGGCAATGAAGACGCGGCGCGTGCGGCGGCGTTGAAATATGCGGCGTGGTTTCCCGATGCGTTTTATCTGGAGCTGCAACGACTGCCCGAGCGTCCCGAATGGGAGGCTTGCGTTTCGGGCAGCGTGAAGCTGGCGGAGGAATTGGGTTTGCCGGTGGTAGCGACGCATCCGACGCAGTTTATGAGCCGCGACGATTTCAACGCGCACGAGGCGCGGGTGTGCATCGCGGGCGGCTGGGTGCTGACGGACAAGAAACGTCCGCGCGATTTTACGCCGAGCCAGTTTTTCATTCCACCGGAAACGATGCTGGAGCGTTTCGCCGATTTGCCCGAAGCCTTGGAAAACACGGTAGAAATCGCCAAACGCTGCAATATCCATATCACGCTGGGCAAAAACTTCCTGCCCCTGTTCCCGACGCCCGACGGCCTGTCGCTCGACGATTATCTGGTGAAGCTGTCCAACGAGGGCTTGCAGGAACGCATGGTTCAGCTTTATCCCGACGAGGCGGAACGGGCGGCGAAAATGCCGGAATATCAGGAGCGGCTGGATTTTGAGCTGAACATCATCATCCAGATGAAATTCCCCGGCTATTTCCTTATCGTACAAGACTTTATCAACTGGGCGAAAACGCACGGCTGTCCGGTGGGGCCGGGACGCGGTTCGGGCGCGGGTTCGCTGGTGGCGTATTCGCTGAAAATTACCGACCTCGACCCGCTGAAATACGCGCTGCTGTTCGAACGTTTCTTGAACCCCGAACGCGTTTCCATGCCCGACTTTGACGTGGACTTTTGTCAAAGCAACCGCGGCCGCGTGATTGAGTATGTGCGCGACAAATACGGCGCAGAGGCGGTGAGCCAAATTGTGACCTTCGGCACGATGTCGTCCAAAGCGGTGATCCGCGACGTGGGGCGCGTGCTGGAGCTGCCGTTTACCCTGTGCGACAAACTGTCGAAGCTGATTCCGCTGGAAGCCAACAAACCTTTGGGTTTGGACGATGCGATGAAGGCGGAGCCGCAGATTCAGGAATTGATTGAAGCGGAAGAAGCGGACGAACTGATTACGTTGGCGAAAAAGCTGGAAGATTTGACGCGCGGTCTGGGTATGCACGCGGGCGGCGTGTTGATTGCGCCAGGCAAGATTTCCGATTACAGCCCCGTGTATCAGGCGGACGAATCCGCCTCGCCCGTATCCATGTACGACAAGGGCGACGTGGAAGACGTGGGTTTGGTGAAGTTCGACTTTTTGGGTCTGCGTAACCTGACCATTATCGAAATGGCGCAGAACAACATCAAAAACACCACCGGCGATATTGTCGATGTCGGCAAAATCCCGCTCGACGACCAGGCCGCCTACAAAATCTTCCGCGATGCGAACACCACCGCCGTATTCCAGTTTGAATCGACCGGCATGAAAAAAATGCTGAAAACGGCGCACACCACCAAGTTTGAAGAACTCATCGCCTTCGTATCGCTCTACCGCCCCGGCCCGATGGACAACATCCCCGACTTCGTCGCGCGTATGAAGGGGCAGGAATTCCAATACATCCATCCGCTGCTCGAAGGCATCCTCGCGCCGACCTACGGGATTATGGTGTATCAAGAGCAAGTGATGCAGGCGGCGCAGATTATCGGCGGCTACTCGCTCGGCGGCGCGGACCTGCTGCGCCGCGCCATGGGTAAGAAAAAGCCCGAAGAAATGGTGAAACACCGCGAAATCTTCGCCGAAGGCGCGGCAAAACAAGGCATTTCGCGCGAAAAATCCGACGAAATCTTCAACTACATGGAAAAATTCGCCGGCTACGGTTTCAACAAATCCCACGCCGCCGCCTACGCCCTGATTTCCTACCAGACCGCATGGCTCAAAGCCCATTACCCCGCCGAATTTATGGCGGCGACTATGTCGTCTGAATTGGACAACACCGACCAGCTCAAGCATTTCTACGACGACTGCCGCGCCAACGGCATCGAGTTCCTGCCGCCCGACATCAACGAATCCGACTACCGCTTCACGCCGTATCCGAACATGAAAATCCGCTACGCGCTCGGCGCGATTAAAGGCACGGGCGAAGCCGCCGTCGAATCCATCATCGCCGCGCGGCAAAGCGGCGGCAAATTTACCGGCCTGTTGGACTTCTGCGAGCGCGTCGGCAAAGAACACATGAACCGCCGCACCCTCGAAGCCCTGATACGCGGCGGCGCGTTCGACAGCATCGAACCCAACCGCGCCATGCTCTTGGCAAACATCGACCTCGCCATGAACAACGCCGACCAAAAAGCCGCCAACGCCAACCAGGGCGGGCTGTTTGACATGATGGAAGACGCCATCGAACCGGTGCAGCTCATCGACGCGCCCATGTGGAGCGAATCGGAAAAACTCGCCGAAGAAAAAACCGTCATCGGCTTTTACCTGTCCGGCCACCCCTTCGGCCCGTATGCCCAAGAAGTCCGCCAAATCGCCCCGACCAAATTAGGCCGTCTGAAACCGCAAGACAGCGTGCGCCTCGCCGGATTCGTTACCGCCGTGCGCACCATGATGGGCAAACGCGGCAAAATCGCCTTCGTCAGCCTCGAAGATTTGAGCGGGCAAATTGAAATCATGGTCAGCGGCCAGACGCTGGAAAACTGCGCCGACTACCTCAAATCCGACCAAGTGCTGATTATCGAATCCAAAGTCAGCCGCGACGACTACGGCGGCGGCGACGGGCTGCGCATCATGGCAAACCAAGTCATGACCCTGCAAATGGCGCGCGAACGCTACGCCCGCAGCCTCAGCCTCGCCCTAGCCCCCGGCCACGACATCACGCGCCTCGCCGCCATCCTCACCGCCCACCGCCTGCCCGACACATCGCACATCCCACTGCAACTGTCGTACAGCAACGGCAAAGCGTCGGGTAAGTTTCAAGTGCCGCCGAAATGGATGGTTACGCCCAGCTCTGCGTTATTCGACGAACTGGAAAAACTGCTCGGCAGCAGGGCAGTGCGCGTGAATTGGTAGTATTGGTAATTATAGGTTTATTTCGGAACCGATTGAAACTTCTGTAAAAAATCTGACAAAAATTTGATGATTCAGGTCGTCTGAAATCCAAAGTCCGGTTTTCAGACGACCTCAAATAAGGATCAACATGAAATACAAAGACCTACGCGACTTCATCTCCATGCTCGAACAGCAGGGCAAACTCAAACGCGTCGCGCATCCCGTTTCCCCGCATTTGGAAATGACCGAAATTGCCGACCGCGTGCTGCGCGCCGAAGGGCCGGCGTTGCTGTTTGAAAACCCGATTAAGCCCGACGGCACGCGCTACGATTATCCCGTGTTGGCAAACCTGTTCGGCACGCCCGAACGTGTGGCGCTGGGCATGGGCGCGGACAGTGTGTCCAAGCTGCGCGAAATCGGGCAGACGCTGGCGTATTTGAAAGAACCCGAACCGCCCAAAGGCATTAAAGACGCGTTTTCCAAACTGCCGTTGCTGAAAGACATTTGGAGCATGGCGCCGAACGTGGTGAAAAACGCGCCGTGTCAGGAAATCATGTGGGAAGGTGAAGACGTTGATTTATATAAACTTCCGATTCAGCATTGCTGGCCGGAAGACGTTGCGCCGCTGGTCACATGGGGCTTGACCGTTACGCGCGGACCAAACAAAAAACGCCAGAACTTAGGCATTTACCGTCAGCAGTTAATCGGCAAAAACAAGCTGATTATGCGCTGGCTGTCGCATCGCGGCGGCGCGTTGGATTATCAGGAATTCCGCAAACTCAATCCTGATACGCCGTATCCCGTCGCCGTCGTGCTCGGTTGCGACCCCGCCACTATTTTAGGCGCGGTAACACCCGTTCCCGATACTTTGAGTGAATACCAGTTTGCAGGACTGCTGCGCGGTTCGCGGACGGAGCTGGTGAAATGTATCGGCAACGATTTGCAAGTGCCCGCCCGTGCCGAAATTGTGTTGGAAGGCGTCATCCATCCGAACGAAACCGCGTTGGAAGGCCCATACGGCGACCACACGGGCTATTACAACGAGCAGGACCATTTCCCCGTGTTCACGGTCGAACGCATCACCATGCGCGAAAACCCGATTTACCACTCCACCTACACGGGCAAACCGCCCGATGAACCCGCCGTTTTGGGCGTGGCGTTGAACGAAGTGTTCGTACCGCTCTTGCAAAAGCAGTTCCCCGAAATCACCGATTTCTACCTGCCGCCCGAAGGCTGTTCCTACCGCATGGCGGTGGTCAGCATGAAAAAACAATACGCCGGACACGCCAAGCGCGTGATGATGGGCTGCTGGTCGTTTCTGCGCCAGTTTATGTACACCAAATTCATCATCGTGGTGGATGACGATGTGAACGTGCGCGACTGGAAAGAAGTCATCTGGGCGGTCACCACGCGCATGGACCCCGTACGCGATACCGTTTTGGTGGAAAACACGCCCATCGACTATCTCGACTTCGCCAGCCCCGTCAGCGGACTCGGCGGCAAAATGGGCTTGGATGCGACCAACAAGTGGCCGGGCGAAACCGACCGCGAATGGGGACGGGTAATCAAAAAAGACTCTGCGGTTACGGCTAAGATTGATGAGATTTGGGGGGAGTTGGGGTTGTAAACCCTAACATCAAAAAGGTCGTCTGAAAACGGTTTTTACAGCGGATTGGAACAGGGAAGATTCAATTACCGTCATTCCCGCGCAGGCGGGAATCCAGAAGTTTGAAGTCGCGGCAACCTCTAAATATTCCTGATAAATCAGGGCTCGGATTCCCGCCTGCGCGTACATGACGGAATAGGGATTCCTTGTTTGGATTTACTATAACGCCAGTATATTTTACGGAGTTTAAATCGTGGTATTGGATTTTGTAGCTGGCGTTCTCGAACTCTTTGCCGCCACTTGGGATTTCCTGAGCTACGGCAAAAAGCGCATTTCCGTTCTGCGCCGCGCATATCGACATGGCGGCTGGCAGAAAGTACGGCGCGTATTGACCGGACGTAAGATGGAGATTGCCGTCTGGCTGGTATTTGTGATGATATTGGCAGCGGGAATGGTATTTGCTTGGACAATCATTGCTTGGGTGGTGTGGCAGGCTTTCAGGTAATTAGGTAATTTGAAACGTCGATAAGGTAACGATGACCTGACTGCAATTTCAAAAAAGGCCGTCTGAAAACAGATTTTCAGACGACCTTTGATTTGTTATTTCAAATTTAAATTCGTTAAATTTGAAATAACGGATTTATCCGGCTTTCTATAGCAAACATACTTAACTTTAAATCCGGTATGTCATCAAATTTCATCATTCCCGCGCAGGCGGGAATCCATCGTAAAACCTAAGAAACCTTAATTTGAAAAACAGTTTCTGAATTTAAAAAATGGATTCCCGCCTGCGCGGGAATGACGGTAGAGGTTTAGGCAAAAATTGCCCCCCCTGTTTTCAGACGACCTATTGCCCCGTCGGTGTGCATTGTAGCGTGGGCTTTGCCCACGATGATGCTAGGTAAAAAAGGTCGTCTGCAATTTTTTCATGGGCAAAGCCCACGCGCTACGGGTTTCTATTCTCATGCTACGGTTTTTGCCGTAGCAACTGTATTTTTCACCCCGTCGGGCA
>NZ_KV789496.1:7662-28766 GCF_001807625.1 Neisseria sp. HMSC03D10 | reverse complement strand
CCCGACGGGGTGAAAAATACAGTTGCTACTGAGGGCAAAATATTGCAGCAAGGTACTGAGGGATAAAAAATCTCCGCGCTGCTTGCACGGAGATTTTGAACTGAATCGGGAACCTCTCAGCCGACAGATTTGCGATTGCATTGCGGCGGCCGGATTTTGCATAAAGAAATTTTGAATTGGATATAAACTGCCCGACTCGCATTTACAAGCCGGTTAAAGTGCAGGCTTTGTGTTGGCTGCCAGGGACATCCACCAAGGTCAAATCAACCTGATACAAACGGCACAAGTTCTCTTCATTAACAATCTCTGCCGTATCCCCCGCCTTCAAATGGCCCGACCCGTCCAAAATGGCCGTCTGACTGTTCGGGCAGCGGCCATACAGCAACAATGGATGTTCCGGATTATGTGTCGTCATCACTACGGTATAACCTCGTTCCGACAAGTCCGCAATCAGGCGTAAGGTTTTAGCGGCATTACCGTAGTCCAAAGCTGATGTAGGTTCGTCAAATAAAATCAGCTGCGGTTCCTGTACCAACACTTTGGCAATATTTGCCAACTGCTTTTCTCCGCCGCTAGCATCCATATAAATGTGGTCGGCGAGGTGGGCGATGCCCAAAACTTCCAACGCCTGCACTGCCCGTTCATAATCCGCAGCTTCAGGCTTCTGCATTATTCCCAATCGCGCTGCACAACCAAGGACTGCATACTCCAACATCGTATAACGGTAGGTTTGCGGTGAATACTGAGGCACATAAGCGGTTATCTTTGCCATTTGGCGCGCACTCATGGACTGCACCGACTTGCCATCCAACATAATCCGGCCACGTTGCGGCTTTAACAAACCGGCAATGCAGTTTAACAAAGTAGATTTTCCCGCCCCATTTCGACCAAGCAGCGTCAGCAGTCCTCCTTTGTCCAGTGTCAAATTAATCCCGTTTAGAACCAAACGATTCCGGTATGCATAATACAGATTACTAATATCCAACATCATTCAATCCGCCACTTTCTGCCGCACCAAAATCCACGCAAAAAACGGCGCGCCGATAAAGCCGGTCATAATCCCTAATGGAATTTCCTGTTCGTAAAGGTTGCGTGACAACATATCGGTCAGAAGAAGGAATACCGATCCTATTAAAGATGCCAAAGGCAAGGCCCGCAAATTATTATCCCCACCCAACATCCTTGCCAAATGCGGCACCACCAAACCGAGCCAGCCTATGGTACCGCTCAGGCAAACTGCCGAAGCCGTCAACAAAGTAGCGCATATCACCACCACTGTCCGCTCGTATGTAATATCTGCCCCCGCCAGCCGCGCTTCTCGGTCGCCCAACGACAACACGTTAATCCGCCAACGCATGGCAAACAAAACGGATATGGCAGCTAGAATCAACGGCGCCAACATGATCAGATTGCCGTAATCCGACTTGGCCAAACTACCCAACTGCCAATAGACAATTTCCGCCAACTCCGTTTCGGGGTCGGCCAAATATTTTACCAACCCCAAAACTGAAGACATAAACCCCGATACCACTATACCGGCCAACACCAGCACGATGGCCGAATCACGACCGACCAGTTTGGGCAATGTCAAGGTTGCGCCTACCGCCGCCAATCCTCCGATAAAGGCAGCCGTCTGAATTCCCCAAATCCCAAAACCTGCCAAAATCGCCACAGCCGCACCAATACACGCGCCGGCTGAAACCCCCAGCAAATCGGGAGACACCAAGGGATTGCGGAAAATACCCTGATAGGCTGTTCCCGCCGCCGACAGCGCAGCACCGACCAAAACTGCAGCCAATACGCGCGGCAGCCGCAAATTCAGCACAACATTCTGTTGTACATCATCAGGATTCTGTTGCAACAGGCTCAGCCATACCCCTTCCATAGGTACGGGAAACCGCCCCCACGATAAAGATACCGCCGCAACAGCAGTCAAAGCCACGATCAATAAGATCAACATCCATTTATACGGCAGATAACGACGTACAAGTTTCGTTTCATTTACCATGTTAAATCCGGCATTCGTAATTGGAACCAATATTCAATAAAAATAAACGTATAGAAAACAATCGTGCTATTTAGCAGCTTGAAACTAAATCTACCTCCCAAAACAACGGATTGCCAGATTAGCAGCCGCGCAGGACAAGACTTGGAGAGGCAATGTTCCTTAATTTTTTGCACTAGGCAGGAAATTGCTTAGAAAAAATAGAAGTGAGATGCGTGTTTTGATAATGTTCCGCTCCAGTATTTTCCCTAAAGATACTGAAAACAAAACTAATTTCTACCAAAGGGCATACATTCTATTGGGGGTATGGTGATACCGTCATCCATCAAAAGGAGTAAAAAAACATATACTCTTTTGATTCAATAAATATTCCCAAAATGCCATTAAAATATAAATAAATACCAATATAAACAATGAAATAAAAAATCAATTTTAAAAATTAATTCTTCTAGACTAATTCTCAAGAAACCTTTTACTTCCATTTACTTAATTGAATAATATCATGCCTCTTTTGATACGCTTGAATCTACCTTTTATGTTCAAAAAAAACCAAAATTGAAATAAAGCAGGAAATACAATGTTTTTTTAATGTCAAACGGGCATAACTCTATGACAAATCAAAATATAGATTCAGTATTAAACCGCATAAACACACTACGTTTATCATCTAAAACCATTTTAAGGACCACAACCTGATGACTTCCACCATTTTCAAATTAAGTGTTTTAAATACTTTATTGCTTACTGCATTTACCACGTATGCACAAGATAGCAAAACCGCCGCCGAAGTCAGCAAAGGCGAGCTGCCGACTGTTTATGTAACAGCAGAACGCCAAGTCAAACAACAGTTGGGGGCTTCTGTCATTACCGCCCAAGACATCCAAAGAAACCCCGTTACCAACGATTTATCCGAAATCGTCAGCAAAATGCCCGGCGTGAATATGAGTTCCAACTCGCCCGGTGGAGAACGCGGCAACAAACGCCAAATCGACATCCGCTCCATGGGGCCGGAAAACACGCTGATCCTTATAGACGGCAAACCGGTAACTTCACGCAATGCCGAGCGATACGGCAGAAGCGGTGTGCGTAACACCCGTGGCGACAGTAACTGGGTGCCTGCTGAAATGGTGGAAAAAATCGAAGTATTGCGCGGTCCGGCTGCTGCCCGTTATGGTTCCGGCGCGATGGGCGGCGTGGTCAATATTGTTACCAAAGGCATCAGTGACGAAGTTTCCGGAAGCGTAGGCATTTATGCAAACCATCCGCAAAGCGACAAAGAAGGAGCAACCCGCCGTGCAAATTTCGTGCTTTCCGCCCCTTTGGTTAAAGACACTTTAGGTCTCCGCGTTTATGGCAATCTAAACAAAACCCAAGCCGATGCATTCGACATCAATGACAGCGTGAAAAGTTCGCGTACTGCATTGAGCGCGGGACGGGAAGGTGTGCGTAACAAAGACATTGCAGGACGTTTGCAATGGAATATTACCCCGGATCAAAAACTGATTTTTGATACTTCATACAGCCGCCAGGGCAACATCTATAACGGCGATACCCAAAGCAGCAATGTGTTGGTTGCAGCCATACAGCCAATTGCACAACAACTGATAGGCAGAGAAACAGCCAGACTGTACCGCCAAGGCTATACCCTAACCCATAAAGGAAAATGGAATTGGGGCAATACTGAAACTTATTTAAGTTATGACAAAACTGTCAACAGCCGCCTACCCGAAGGTCTTTTAGGCAGCACCGAAGGCGCGTACAACGCCACCGAAGGTGTTACCGACAGCATATTGAAAAACTATCGCTTTGGCAGCCGCGCGGACTTTTCCGTCAACAACCATACCGTAACCGTCGGCACAGAAGCCAACCGAGTCAAATTGGACGATACGGCCTCCATGACTGCAAATATGCGTACTTACGGCGTTATCCCATGGCTGGCCAATTCAGGCCGCAGCGGAAAAGGCGCGCAAACCGAATATGCCCTGTATGTGGAAGACAATATCGCCTTAAACGGCGGGAAAACGTTCCTAACGCCTGCCTTGCGCTGGGACAGACACAGCGTTTCCGGTTCCGCATGGACGCCATCGCTCAACTTCTCCCACGCCTTCAATCCGGTATGGAAAATCAAAGGCGGCATCGCGCGTGCCTACAAAGCACCCAACCTTTATCAAAGCCAGCCAAACTACCTGCTGATCAACGCCAGTAACGGCTGTCCGATAGACGCCCAAAACCACTGGAACAACCCCAATGCCTTAACCTATGACAGTGGCAACGGCTCCCGAACCAACCCTTACACCAACAACAGCGCACAAGGTTTTGATTGGGGACGCGCCTGCTATTTCCTCGGCAATAAAAACATCAAGCCCGAAACCAGCTTGAATAAGGAAATCGGCTTTGAATTTTCTCAAAACGGTTATTTGGCCTCACTGGCGTACTTCCACAATGATTACCGCAACCGCATTGTAGACAACGGCCAATTTATCGAAACCGTCAACGGCAATTACGACCGCGAAATTCGTACCGACAACACGCCTGACGGCACACCCATTTATCGGAATTACAAGGGGACCAACGTCTATCGTTGGGGCAATGGCGCCCGTGCCATTATTTCCGGCTTGGAAGGCAACTTAACCCTTCCTTTGCTAGACAAACGCCTGACAATGACCACCAATTTCACTTATATGCACAAAAATGAGGATCGTGCCACGAAAAACCCTGTTTCCATCGTACCCAAATATACGATTAACAGTACTTTAAACTGGAGAATCAATGACTCATGGGATGTGAATGCCTCATACACACGATACGGTCGCCAGGTTACCCGAAAACACCCCAACCGTTTTATGGACGTTATCTATAACAGTGGCGAGAGCATCGTAAAACAATATGAATTAGGCAGTTATGGTATATTCGGACTGAATGCCGGCTATAACTGGCAAGACAAAATCACAGTACGCGCCGGCGTAAACAACCTGTTCAATAAGAAAATCCTGCGTACCGCCGGCACGGCACGAACCTATAACGAACGCGGTCGTTCTTATTACCTGAGCGCACGCTACTCGTTTTAAATAATCAATAATGTCAAAAAGGTCGTCTGAAAACACAATATCCGTGCTTTCAGACGACCTCCCCCCCCTTTTTCCCAACCTTATAGGAAAATCCCAATGTATCGGAATCTGAAAAAAATACTGGCAGGCGCACTGCTTTCCGCCTTTATCCTAACCCCTGCCCCACTATACGCACGCCCGGTTCAAGACATCAATGGCAAAAAAGTCGAACTGGCTGAGCAGGTAAACCGCGTTGCCGATTTATGGCATGCAAACAATCAGGTCGTACTGCTTTTAGGAGGCGGTAACAAATTGGTCGCCACCACCGACGTTATCCGCAACAATCCCTGGTTTGCCGAAGTCCTCCCAAAAATTAAAACTGTCCCCGCCCTGACTAACGGCCAAAGCATTCAAATGGAGGCTCTTTTGGCTACACGTCCCGATGCCGTGCTGATGTCCAATCCCACTATGCAGCAACAGGTAGAAAAAGCCGGCATGAAAGCGGTATTAGTCAATTTTCAGGACTTTAACGGCTTGAAGAAAACCGTCCGCATTACCGCCTCCGTCATTGGTGGTAACGCCCCCAAAATTGCCGAAACTTACATCAGCGAATTGGACGGCAATATCAATTTTGTCAACAGCCGACTTAAAAACATACCTGAAAACCGTCGTCCTACCGTATTGCACATTACCGGCAGTACCAACCTGACTGAGATAGACGGCGGAAAATCCATGATTGGCGAATGGATTCGCCTGGCAGGCGGACGCAGCGTCCTAGCAGGGACAGGAAATAAAGCCGTTGTCAGCCTGGAAGAAATCATCAAAGCCGATCCCGAAATCATCATTGTCGGCAGCGGACGCTCCAGCGGCAAAAAAGGAATTGATGCAATTAAGAAAAACCCTGCATGGCAAAGCATACGCGCCGTCAAAAACGGCCGTCTGTATGCCAATCCGTCAGGCACATTCCCATGGGACAGATACAGCACCGAAGAAGCACTGCAAATTTTGTGGGCGGCAAAACTGTTCCATCCAGAACAATTCAAAGACCTCGATATGGTGTCCAAAACCCAGGCATTCTATAAAAAATATTACAACTACAACCTCAGCCGTACCAACGCTGAACGCATGTTGGCCGGATTACCGCCCGTAGGCAAATAAAATCAACAGGTCGTCTGAAACCGAGTTTTTTGTTTTCAGACGACCTAATCTTTTTCTGCAAATTTGGGACTAAGGAGGTTTACTAAAATACAACAGAAATGACTGGAAATTTTTTCCATAGCCTTGAGGAGACGAAATGTGAAGTTTTTTAACTTTGGCGTACCGAAACGGTAATTAAAAACCCTGAGAAATGGGTATGATATTTAAGGCCAATCTGCTTCAGCCCCAATTTTTATTAGTCAAACAAAAGGCACTGCTTTAAACAGTGCCTTTAAAATCTGGCAGAGAGGAAGGGTGTCAGATAGAATTTTATTCTATTGATTAATATAATATATTTTCTATTAAATAACTTAATACCAAATAGAATACCAAATAAAGATTTTAAAAAATGCCGTCGATTTGACGGCATTCCCATTTCCTCAACCTCTTAAAAACTCGTCTCGCATTCTGACAACATCTTCGCGCTTGTACAAATTATCCCTGCCCACTAGTTTCGGCTGTGGAATCAAACCGGCGCGGCGGCGGTGCCAGATTGTGGCTGTTGATGGCGGTTTCTTGCCTGGTATTGTCCAAAGCTCCTTGACCTGTTCAAGCGTTATGTATTCATTCATTCCTTGCCCCTCTTTTTAATCTAATTTTTCCAATTCTTCGCCAATCTTGGCCAGCAGCTCTTGGCCTCGTGCCAAGACGTCGTCAACCGTCCACACGCGTGGGCGCGGTTGGTAGCGTTGGCGTCGTTGTTGTTTGATGACCGGCGTGTCGTCGGTCAGCGGTTTGACCATGCGCAGGCCGTCAAGGCGGCGCATGTAGTCTTTAAATTTCCAAATATCTAAAGATTTTTGACGAGCCGCGTCAGCGGCTTCGCGCGCGGCGGCGATAATTTTGTCTTGATCGGCTTTTTTCAGACGGCCTTTTCCTTGTTCTTCGCCGTCGAAACCATATAAATCAAAATCCCAGCTTTCATCCGGCAAAATATCCCAGTTCGGCAGGTCGTCGATTTCCTCGCAGGCGGCGAGGGTTTGTTCAATTTCTTCGGGAGTGGCCGGTATCTTATAAGTTATCGTGTCGGAAACTGCCGCCAAATCTGCCTCGGAGATTTTCGTACAGTTATTGACACGAGTCCAAGCGGCGGCGGAGCCGCCGTATTTTAAAAACCACTCTTTCTCGCGTGAAATGAGGTATTCCCCCGTTTCAAGCTCGACGACACCGCGCAGGATTGCGGCTTTCTCTTCGCCGTATTGGTTGCGCTCTTCGGTTTCCTCTTTGTACAAGGCGAGCGGTAAGTCGGCGCGTTTGACAAAGGCGTAGTCTTCGCCGCCCAATAAAGCGACGAATTTGCCCCAATCGCCTTGGTCGGCCGCGTGGACGGCGCGATACAAGAGCGAATCTTCGGCGTCAACGTGTACGCGGCGCAGCTCTCGATAAAGAGTGACCGGCACGCCGCCGATTTGCTGGAATTG
Source organism: Neisseria sp. HMSC03D10 (assembly GCF_001807625.1). NCBI lineage: Bacteria > Pseudomonadati > Pseudomonadota > Betaproteobacteria > Neisseriales > Neisseriaceae > Neisseria > Neisseria sp. HMSC03D10. Next base: position 21,096 of record NZ_KV789496.1, on the reverse strand, counting down.
GCGGATGCCCCATTGCGAAGCCCACGCGCCGACGCGTTTTGCGGTTTCGGCTGCTGATGTGCCTGGCTCTGCCTCGTCATCGTCGCCCATGCTCTCGCCGGAGTTGGTCAGGCCGTCAATATTCTTGGAGACGTACTTTGCCAAATAGGCGGCGGCGCAGCCTTTTGCCGGATCGATGTCCTTGAAGTCAACACGGGCAGATGCGCGCGATTTTTGCCAAAAGCGGAAAGAATAATTCTCCCAAAACTCGTCCTCCGTCTTCATTGTGGCTTTGAGTTGGGCGAGGCTTATTTTCTTGCCTGATTCTCGCAGGATGGCTTCTTGGCGGCGGCGCGCCTCGGCGGTGCGCTCTTTGTCTGTCTCAAAATAATTTAAGCCCAGCTCCTCGCGGTCGGCGCGGCAGCCGTATTTGGCGACAACGCGGCGGAAAGCCTCCTTGTGCGCCTGCTCCATGAAAAGCAGCAAGTGCCAGTGCGGCGTTGCGTCATGATGCGGCTCGGCAACGCGGAAGCCGTAGATACGGATACCGGCGTGGCCAAGATTGGCGCGGATTTGTGTCCAGACTTTTTGCAGGTAGTCTGCGCCATCGCGCGGCGTGCTGCCGTCAAATTTCGGATTGTCCGCGCTGTTTTTGGATAATTTTTTGTGAAAGCGACTAGGGCAGGTCAACGTAACCATGCAGCCGTAATGGCCGTGGACGCGGCTGATTTCGTCAAAGCCTCTCATGCGCGTCATCAGCTCCATTCGGCGGATGGCAGGATTCGCCATCGAATGCTCCCACAATTCTGCCAAGACGAATGATTCGCCCGTCTCTTCGCAGATTGCCTCGGCTTGCTCGAAAAACACGCGTGCCTTGAGCTTTCTCTGCTCAAAGCGTTTGAATGCTTCGTTGGATATATACAAACCGGCGCGGCGGTGTACCATGCCGCATTCGCGCATGACGGCTTCAAATGCGCGGTAGAGGAATTTATAAAGCTGGCGTTTCCACCATTTTTTTTCTTTCAGACGGCCTTTAATACCGGCAATGCCTTCAGCCAGCAGCTCTTCATCGTCGCTTTCAGCGGCTTTGGCGATTTTTCGCAGTTGCTGCTCGAATACTTCGGCGGAGCGGATGCCCTCTTTGTCGGCGGCGGCCATCATGTGCTGGTAGCTCATGCCCAGCATTTCTTTTTGCTCAAATTTTGCCGCCAAAGCCTGCGCCCTGGCTTCGATGGTTTCATTGTCCGCCGACAGGTCGAGGCCGTCGGGCAGGTGTAGATTTCGCACGGCAGCAAGGGCGCGCGCCGCCTCTTTGTCGGCTTTGACAGCGGCAGCCAAATCGGCCAGCCCTGTGGCAGGGTTGGCCGTGCGCTGCCAGCGGCTGATTACCACATGGGCCAGGCCGTGGGGCAGGGTCTTTTGTATGTCTTGCTCCAATACCGGAGCCATGTGGTAATAGGTCATTTCGCTAATCGTCCGCCCTTGTCGGGCCGTATGGATTGTCAGGGAAAGGCCGCCAATAGGTGACCTCGTTTTCGGGGAATTTGCGCCCCTCTAAATTTTCGTAGCGGCGTTGGCCGTAGAATCCGGCCTGTACTTTCTCGCCGTCAAAAAATAAAATCTGTTGGTACTCCGGCGGTCTGCTCTGCGTTGTCAGCCAAAAGCCTGCCTCGCCTATTTTTGCCCTTTGGCTCCAAGCCATCGCGGCGACTTGTGTCTCTCTCGAGTAGTAGCCGCCGCCCGGCTTTTGTTGAGGATTCATGCCGTGCTTGCGCGCCCATGCTTCAAAGTTTTTGGCCTCTATCTCTCGATTCATATCTCGTACCCCTTCTGCGTTTCCGTCCAAACTAGATAGGCACACAAAAAAACCAACAGGGCGAGGGCGACGGCTACTGCAAAAATCGTCAGTAAAACCATAATCAGAAAAACAATATCCATCATGCGGCCTCTCGTACCAAATAAGCTGACGGCCAGCCGCGTCGGTTTCGTACTTCGTACAAGGCGGCATTGACGGTCTTGTAGGGCTTTTTCTTGCCGCCGCCGTCGGCGTTGAGTTCGAGGACTGCTTCGCCGTCTGCCGTTGCGATGATTTTGCCGATTTGCACGTCGTTGCCGTGTGGCTCGTAGTTCATGATTTTGTAAGTTTTCATTTCCAAATTCCCCCGATAAAACCTAATTAATATTCCCGATTCTCGCCGCCCAATCGGCGATTTCTTTCTCGGTGTACTCCACTTCGCTACGGCGTTTCGCTTCTTCGTGCAACCATTCGGCGACAATTTGTGCCGCCTCGTGGGGCAGGATGTGGGCGACTTGCCAGAGTGGGATGTCGTTAAACAATTCCTGCACCGTCATCGCATTGCCTCCGCGTCGCCCTGTGTCGGGTCGTATTCCGGGCTTTCGTAGTCAGCGGCGGCTTTGGCCTCTGCTTCGCGCGCCTGAATGTCCAAGACTGTCGGTGTTTCGGCGGCGGTTTTGGCTTCAGACGGCATCATTGCCATCAATGCCCAAATCGCCAGCGCCATAGCGATGATGTCGAGGATGTAGCGGATTCTGATTTTCATGATGTAGCTCCTTGTCTGATGGCGCGGCGGTCGCCGATGGGCGGCCGCTGCTTGGCTTGTACTGTTCCGATTTTCTTGACGACTTCTTCGACGCCCATTTTGTTGGCGGCGAATCCTGCGCTTCTGACGCGGTTGTCGAGGTCTAGCAGGTAATGGTTTATTTCATTGGCTGTCAGGTTTGGCAGCCCCAGCCCGTAGGCGACGTTGATGGTATTGACCGATTGCACCAATTGGCGAAGCTGGGCGACGATTTCCTGCACCTTCTCGACTTGCTCCACCTGCCCCAGCGTCATGGTCATGGCTGCCAGCTCGTTGGCTGTGTAGGCTGGTTTCGGCTGGCTCGGCATGGCGTCGCGTTCAAGAGCATTAAAAATCTTGGCTTGCTTGGATTTTGCGGCGGCCAGTGTTTGGCGGATGCTTTGCATGGCTTGCGGGTGATTCATTTTTTATCCCCTATGACAGCAGCGTTTCCTGCTTCTTGAGTTTGATGTCTTCTTCCACTGCCTTTAGCGTTTCGCCGTGGATTTCCGGCGGCTCTTTACTCTCTTGAGCATAAAATCGGCTGCCTTTTTGTATCGTGCCGGTAATCTCGAAATATCCTGTTCCTGTCCATCCGCAGAGGGGATTGGTACATCTCAAGTAAAACAGGCGCGTCAGGATGGTTTGGCGTGTGGACGCGTAAACGACACAAGGCTCTTCGCAGCATGGGCAGGCTTGCTGCGCCAATTTCAGACGGCCTTGCTCGTGTTGGTTTCTATTCTTGACCGTCATGCTTCTGCTCCCTTGCATAAACCACTAGGCTACCGCCGTGTTTGCGGTAGGTCGCCGTTGCGCGGATGTTTGGAAAGCGTTTCATCGGCTCGGCGCGGCTGAAGTTTTCGGCTTCGCGGTCGGTCAGCTCATGACGCGCGATTTCTTGATGCTTGTCGTTTACGATGATTAATTGATTGTTTGACATATCCCCACCTTTTCTTTTTTTAAATTAAACCGTGTTTGATTCGGACGGCTGCGCCGGCGGACGCGTATGCGCGCAGGTAGATTTCTGCGTATTCCAAGGCGGCTTCGGCGGCAAATTCGCTTAACGATTTATTGGCCGCGAAGGCTGCCGATTCCATCAGGTCAAGCTCTTCGCCGTAGAATTTGACCTCGCCGGCGGCAGTTGTAACCGTGTGGACGTATCCGATAGTTGTTTTGCACATTTTCTTGCTCCGTTTAGTTTGGTAGGCCGTCTGTCCGGCTGGTCAAGCGTCTTTCCGCTTTGTCATCACTCCGTTACACCGTTCAGGTTAAATATTAGACGGGGTGGATGAAATTCCACGCATGGGCACCCAGTGCGGAAGCGCAGGCGTCGTAATAGTTACCGCCAAACACTTCTTCGTTACCGTTCAGCCATACAATCAGGTGCTTTTTAGCTTTCCCACGCCCTTTGACAAAGATTCGCCCTACCGTGCTTTCCTGATTTGTCTTCCAATCATTCATTCTCATAACATTTGCAACATGTTTCATTTTTCTGCTCCTTATTTAGCTGGTTACGCCGTCTGAAATTTGTTTGTATTGCAAGGGGAATTTCTCTTTTAAGAAGTTCATTTGTGCTTTCGGGATTCCGTTTTTTTGCCATTGAGAAACCGCCCCTCGTGTGATTCCGCAAATTTTTGCAACTGCTGAAACGCCTCCCAATTCTTTAATGAATTTGACTTGTTGGTCTGTTTTCATTTTTTGTCCTTTTTTAAAGTTTAGTGAACTATACAATCCTAAACTTGTCTAGTCAAGCATACTAAACAATTAATAGTTTAGAATCCTAAATAATCGTTGTTTTTACTAAGTATTTTTTTGGCTGGGATTTTTAGTGATGGATTTGAAAGATAGACTCCAAGAGTTGATGGCTGAATACGGCCTAATCACTCAACAGGACTTGGCAGACTTTGCCGGAGTGTCGAAAGGCCTTGTCGGTCAATGGTTCAATGGGCAGACAGGTCTAGGTAAAAAACCACTGTTAGCCTTTGAGAAAAAGACAAGATTTTCTACTCGTTGGCTTGCAGATGGTCTAGGCGAGAAGTATAGAAAAGATTTAGAAATGTATAGAGAAGTTGATTTTTCAGACGGCCTAGAAACGGCGCGCTTGGATTTATTCGACGTTGCCGCCTCGTGTGGCGGCGGCCATCTCAACGCCGACTATCCCGAATTGCTGCACTCGCTGGAGATTCCGAAGTCTGCTCTCAAAGAGCTGCTCGGCACGGATAATCTGCACGGCGTGAAGCTGATGTCGCCCGATGGAGACAGCATGGAGCCGACGATACCGCCGAAATCGATCACTTTAATCAAAACAGATGTCGTCGATTTTGAATCGAGCGGCGTGTACTTATTTACTTTTCAGGGCTATACCTACATCAAACGCCTGGCGCGCGGCAAAGCAGGCGTGATACATGTGACGAGCGATAATCCGATTTACGGAAAATCCGACTTTGTGATTGAGCCGGAAGAATTTGACGATTTGTTTATTCACGGCAAATTTTGGAAGGTGTTGCCGTTGGACTTTTTGGATATTTAGTTTTTAAGAAAAAAGGGGATTTTATGAACGAGGAAATGTCTGATTTGGTAGCCTTATTCGTCTTGGGCGTGTGTACGTTTTATTCTGTGTGGCTGTCGATGGAGTTCGCGCGCAGAAGCAAACTGCACTTGCTCTGGACGATTCCTGTCGGCTTTTTTGGCTGCTTTGTGGCTTTGGCTATATTCTCGCTGGTAGTCAGCCAGGCGAATGATTTTTTATTTATTGCGGCGGCCAGTGCGCTATTTTTGCCGTTTCCGATTTGGCGGCTGTACAACCGCCGAAAATTTGCGGCTGTACCGAAAGAGCCGGCAACGCCGTCGTCTTTGTTTGATTCCGTCCGGAATATGAAAAGCAAACTTGATTTACAGACGGCCTTGCTGAAGAAAAACAACGGCGACGATTTGCCGCCGCCCGAAGTCAGCGGATCAAAATATATCAATCCTAAGCACCCTAATTTAAAGCAGCATTACGAGCCGTTTAAAGGCTGGCGAAGCGATTTAAAAAAAGAAATAGGGTTTTCCGATGACGATTTTGACGATGACGATTTTGATGATAACGAAGGATTGAAATATATCAATCGGAATGACCCGGATTTAAAGGCGCGTTATGAAAACTTTGTCGCTTTTAAGGCTTGGCAGAAAAAGAGGGCGGAAACAAGCCAGCGTTATGATTCGTATTTGGACGATGACGATTTTATCCTTGACGATGACGCCGAAAGTGAAGAGCTTCCAGACGGCTTAAGTCTGGGCGATGAAATCGCTTTTTCTTACACAAACGCAAAAGGCGAATTTTCTGACCGCCGCTTCGTCATTCATGGTTTTGACGGCCTTTATTTAGAGGGATGGGATTTGGATAAACATGATGGTCGGACTTTCCGAATTGACCGTATAGACGGCGGTGTTGTCAAAATAAGTACTGGCGAAGTATTTTATTTATAAGAATTTGCTACCGCTGGATTTTTTGGATATTTAGAGGATATTGGTTTTAAAGGGATATAGTGAGAGATGAAAAGACTAAATGAGAAAAGGCGGCTATACCTGATACGCTGTTCGCGCTATCAGCTTAAGAAGCGGCGGAATATTATCAAAAAACAGAAACGGTTTATCGACTGGTTTATCCTGCCTGTTCCTGAACAAGTTGGATTACACCCCAACTATGTCAAATTACTGACTAGTTTTGTTGAGCGGTTGTATGAAAAGGTTGAAAATGGATGCTCACGTATTCGTCTTGATTTCTCAAAAACGGAAAAGATGTATTCTGACGGCACGCTCTATCTGACAGCCTGTCTAAATGACTTAGTAGAACGTTTCCCAAATTGCCACTTCTCTATGGTAACACCATCTGAAACAAGGGTGGAGCAGGTGCTTTATCAGGTTGGTATTGCTAAACTTTTGGGAAGAATGAAAAGTTTTGACTCTTCCGCTTTTCATCATTCTGTGCGCCATTGGCATGTGGCACATGGCTATGATGTCAATCTTGAGAATGCGGAAAATATTTTTGATTCCTTTCAGGGCAGATTGGCACCAGAACTTAGTCGGTCGATTTATGCCGGCGTGTCTGAAGCTATGACAAATTGTATGCATCATGCTTATGATGGAGAGAATCTGCCTGATGCTTGCCGTAAGTGGTGGATGTTTTCGCGCGAAGATGCAACAAGCGGGCGATTACAGGTTGTTTTCTGCGACTTGGGCATTGGTATTCCAAAATCTCTATTCCGTGAGTCTGATAAGGTCAAGGATGATTGGCTTGATAACTTGAAAAAATGGATTGCTAGTCATATTGCTTCGGGAAAAGCGGATGATGATGCTCTGAAAATCAGGGCAGCCATCGAAATTGGACGGACACGAACGAAACTGCCACATCGAGGCAAGGGCTTGAAACAGATGGTTTCAACACTTGACCAAATCGGCGATGGTGACGCGACGGTTGAAATTATCAGCGGCAACGGCATGTACAGGCATCGTTCACTAAATAAGAAAGTTGTTGAAAAGGCTTTGCCTTTATCAGACAATAGAAAAACTGCTATACGCGGCACATTGATACATTGGTCTGTTCCGCTTCCGAAACGTGAGACTGAATAATGAAAGAACCTATAATGACTATCCGTATTGCTTCTGATTTTTCCCGCTTCCCCGCTGGGCGATATCTTTCTGACGGCCCCTATTCAGGTCAGGGTTTCTTAGAAAAAAAGTTGATTCCCGCGCTACAAAAAGGTGGAAAAGTTAAAATTGATTTGGATGGAACAATGGGCTACGGCTCCTCTTTTCTAGAGGAGGCTTTCGGGGGCTTGGTGCGTCTGAAGCAGTGGCCGCTATCTGTATTGCTGAAGCAAATTGAGTTTATATCAAAAGAGGAACCAAATTTGGTCGATGAAATATGTGGCTATATGAGAGACGCGGAAAATGAATAACCAGCCACATTGGTTTTATTTCTATATCATACCTTTGATGCCAACCTTACTTACCATAGCTGGTTGGTATTTGGTTTCTCGTCGCGAAAAAAGTAAACGCTTCCTTGATAGAAAAGACAGACGTATTGATGCGGCTTTGATTTTGTTGGAAAAAATTGAGACTAATGCGCTACATTATTATACTGTCAATGATGCAGACAATATACTGGCAAATGCCATTAAGCATAATTTGAAGCAGCTGGCGAAATTGTGTGTGCGGATTGACAGCAAGCTGAATATTGCAGATTTACGGGATGTTACAACAGGCGGGGATTTCCAATCTAAACAGCGGACGCTGCTAAAGCCAGGGCATGAGAGGCTTATCCAAATCAGTAATGCTGTATTCATATTTAGGGATGAACTTGAAGGATGTCATGATGATGAATAAAGGCCGTCTGAATTTCAGACGGCCTTTTTGTTGGTCTTAATATTTTATTTTGAGCATGGCTTGATAATTGGCGAGTTCGCGCTCGGCGTGGTTGAATGCGTCGATGTCGGCGGCTTCGCTGGCTTCTCGGCTTTTGCTTTTTTGCTGCCAGTATTGGATTTGTCGGTCAATCCATGCGTATGGATCATGAGTTTGGTTTTCCATTTTTTAGAATCTCCGTAGTTTCGCCTGTCGGCTGGAAGTTGTTGGTCGGCGCGTCTTCGTAGAGCGTGATGTCGGGGACGATGCGCGCTTCAAATTGTATGCTTGCGGTATAGCCGCCGCTGTCGATTTTATGCGAAACCTCGGTAATCAGCCAAGCCTCCGCGTCGATTTCGGGTTTGAAGCCTTGGACGACGGCAGGCGTTTCGGGGTAGAGGTCGGGTCGGCCGACGGCTAGAGTAATGCTAAATTCGGCGACGCCGCGCTGAATCTTTTTAAATGCTCCGCGCGCGCCTGACCATGCGCCGCTTTCTGTGGCATACAGATGGCGCAGGGTTTTGATTTTTTGGCCTTCGGTGTTGACCTTTTGGTTGTCGTTTTCTTTTTTCTTGGCTTTGAATGTTTTTCCTTTGACGGATTTGGTTTGCTGGGTGGTTTTTTTATTGGGGTAGGCGTTGTCTTTGTTGACGATGACTTCTTTTTTTTGGCCTGTTTTTTTATCTGTGTAATACGCTCTGACAGCTTGGTAGCTGTTGCTGCTTGAGTAGGTAAAGCTGTGGCTGTCGCCGCTGGCGCGCGTGATGGTGGTGGGCAGGATGGGCTGGCCGCTGGCGGTTTGGCTTTCGCCTGCCGGGATAAATAAGAGCTTGCCGTTTTTTATGGTGGCGATGGCGTCGTACTGCTCGGCGAGGCGGCTCATAAAGGACGCGTCGGATTCGTTGGTTTGGTCGATGTGTTCGATTTTTTGGTTTTGGTAGTCTTTGCTGATAATGTATTCGTATTTGTGTTTTTTGGCGATGGTCTCGATGATTTGGTAGAGCGTCTGTTTGTGCCAGCTTTTCTCGACTTGCTCGGCGAGGGCTTCGGCAAGGTCGGCGGCGCGCGCGGTAATGCTTAGGCGGTCTGGGCTGCCTGATGCGGTAAATTCGGAAACGAGATATTCGCCTTTTTCGACGAGGCCTGTTTCTTTATAGCCCAGCTTTAGCGTGATTTTGCTGCCTGTTTTTGGGATGGCGATTGTGCCGTCGTGGTCGTCTAGTTCGATGGTCAGCTCGTCGGCTTCAAAGCCGCGCTTGTCGGTCAGGCTGATGCTGATAATGCGGCTCATTGCCTGCGTGCCGAATCTTTTTCCGTCTATGGTCAGCTCTGCCGCTGGCGTGAGATGTCGGGCGTTTTTGCCGCTGATTTGGTCGAATATTTTTCCGGCGGCGGTTTTGGCGGCGGCGGCGAAGTCGGGCATGGTTAAATTCCTGTAAGGCTGCGTACGGTGGCGACGGCGACGTTGAGGGCGGTACCTTCCAAGCCCAGCGGGCTGTCGGATACTTTTTTGAGCGTCATGCTGAACGATATGGCGCGCGGGCTGCCGTCTTGGTTCAGGCGGCTGCCGCGCTCCTGTATGCCCGTTATGACATAGCTGCCCATGATTTGACCTGTGCCGGTGATGAAGGGGTACGGCTTGCCGGTGTCTGCCATAAGCCGCAAGAGCTTGATGCTGGTAGTGCCGCCCGTTACCTCGGGGCGCAGCTCTGCCTCTATTGTGATTTCTTCCGGGTCTTTGCCGGTAAATTGCGAGGGCGGCATGATGCCGACCGCCGCTTGGTCGGGGTGCCGCCAAGACTGGCTGCGGCTGATTTGGTTGAAGGGGACGGTTTTCATCACGAAAACGAAGAAGCCCAATGTACCGAGCAGAATCATGGGTTTTAATCCTTGTCGAAATAGGAGGAATTGCGGCGGCGCTGCTTGGCTTGGCTGCGCTCGTTGAGCCTTGCCATGATGGCGTTGACGAGGGTCTGCTCGCTCATGCCCGGCGCGGCGTGGACGTTGATTGTGATGTTGTCGCCTGCCATGCTGACGGCGTGGGGCGCGGCATTGAATCGGGTCGGGCTGGGCAGGGCGGCTTGGCGGCCGTCTGAAAAGCCCAAGCCCAAGCGGTTGCCGATGTTGGCGAGTACGCCTGCGCCGCCGCGTCGGATGGCCTCGACTGCCTGCCAGCCGCCGAATTTGGCGACGTCGCGCTGATTGAATACGACTTCGCCTTTGTGTACAACGCCTGCGGCTTCGTGGACGCCGCCTGCGCCTGTGTAGCCGCCGATGGAAAAGCCGCGGTTTGGAATGCCGATGCTGGGCGGCGTTGCTGGGGCTTTGGCGGAGGTGGCCTTTTTGAGCCATTCCCACGCACCGACGGCAGCGGAGCGCAGGATTCTGAAACTATTGATGACTGCGCCGATTGGACCCATCGCGGCAGTCATGGCGATGGCGATGGGGTTGCTTCCTGAAAATGCTTTTTTAATCCATTCCCAGCCGCTAATCAGCGCGGCTTTGACTTTATTCCAGTTTGCCAGCAGGGCAATGAGCCATCCGATAGGACCGGTAAAGGCGGCGAGCAGGGGATTTTGTTGAAATACTTTTTTTATCCACTCCCAGCCTGCAATCAGGGCGGCTTTGACGGTCTCCCAGTTGCGCCAAAGCATGACAATCGCGCCGACGGCGAGGATTGCCCAGCCGAATGGGTTGGTCACGAGGAAAACCATCGCTTTTGCGCCGAAGCCTAGCAGCGCCATACCCAGACGGCCAAGCCAGCCGATAATCGTGGAAATCGCGCCGCTTCCGCGCGAAAAGACGCCAAACAGGCTGAAAAATGAGAATTTCGCCAAAGCAATGGGGACGAGGACGGCGGAAATGGCCGCGCCGATGCCTGTGATGACGGTCAGGAAGATGCCGACGGCGGCGACGATTTTCATGATGGTATTGGCGGTCTCCGGGTTTTGGGCGGCCCAGTTGCTTAATTTCTCGTTAATGTCGCCGATCCATTTGGTCAGCTCTTTTAATTCGGGCGCGATGGATTCGCCCATTTTGGCGAGAAAGTTGGTAAACGTGCCGCCTGCCGCGTCCCATAAGTTGGTCAGTGTGCCTAATTGGTCGTTGACGCGTTGATTGAGGCTGGCTTGGGCTTCCATCTTTTTGGCAAATTCTTCGTAGCCAGCCTTGCCTTTTTCGATCATGGTGTTTAAGGCTTGGAGCGTCTCGGCGTCATCGCCGAAGATGCCTTGCAGAATCTTGAGGCGTTGCTCGGTGTTGATGGTTTTTAATTTGGCTAATTGCTCGTACATTTTGTCAAGGCCGCCAAATTCGCCCTTGCCGTCGGTAAAGTCGAGCGACAAGCCTGTCCCTTTTGTGACTTTGGCGATTTTTTTGGTATCCATCATGCGAGTAAACACTTTGCGCATGGCATTGCCTGCGGATTCGCCCGACAATCCTGCTTGGTCGAGCATACCGACGAGCGGCGACATCATCTTCATGGCGGATTCTCCCTTGATTTTGAGGGTATCGAGGGCAGGGGAAAGTTTGGAAAACGCGCCTAAAATGTTGGTGTCGTCCGTGCCTGCGTAGTAGAGGCGTTGGACTTGGTCCATGATGGCCAACATCTCTTTTTCTGTGCCGCGCGTTGCGTCTTGCAGCTTGGCGGCCATCTCTGCGGCGGCTTCTGGGCTTTTTTTGAGTTGGACTGCCAAGAGGGCGGCAGCCTCGCCTGTGCCGCCCAAGACGGTCTGCGCGCTCATGCCTTGGCGGATCAGCATGGTCATCAGGTTTTTAAAATCGGCGGTCGTACCCGGCAGGCGGTCGCCCAAGCGTGTGGCCAGATTGTCGATGTCTTTGTATTGGGCGGAGACTTTGCCGGTATTGTCCATCATCGCCGCGCGCAGGTCGGTGGAGGCGGTTTCTGTGTCGGCGTAGGCTTTGACCGGAGCGGAGAGGACGTTGCGTGTGGTGTCGGCGATGCCGCGCGCGGTGTACATCAGGCCGACGGCGCGCATTCCTGCTTCGGTCATTTGGGCTTTGGCGGCGGCGGCTTTATCTCGTGCCGCCATCGCTTTCTGTTGTCGTTGCATGGCGGCTTCGGTTTTCTTCGAGGCTTGCTCTAATTGCTTTTGGGCTTCGGCCGCGTCTTTTGTGACGACGCCGTGTTTTTTCAGCTCGGCGTTGATTTCTTCGATTTTTTGTTGGTATCGGCTTTGGCTATTTTGCAGTTTTTCTTGGGCGGTTTGCAGTTTCTCCAAGTTTCGCGCCTGCGCTTTGGTTGGCACGCCTGTCTTGGCGATTTCGTCTTTTATTGCTTTTTGGGCAAGCCTGTTTTCCATCAGGGCTTTGGTTTGCTCTTTTATTTTCGCAGTTAGCTGCACGCGTTGCGTCAGTCGGGCTTGCGCGCGCTCGTAGCCTTTCATCTCGCCTTCGAGCTTATCGAGGGTCTGCCCCAATACATCGCCTGCGCTTCGCAGCTTTTTGAAAGCCGCGCTGGCTTTGTCGGTGGCCGACATGATGATTTTTAATTCGAGGCTTTTAGACATGATGTTTCCTGTTTTTTGATTACAAAAGGCCGTCTGAAATATTCAGGCGGCCTTTGTTTATTCTTCGGGCGTGTTGATTTGAATTGCCTTGTGCGTCCACTCAATCAGCTCGGCGATGTTGCACTGCTCAAACTTTTCGAGGCTTCCGAAGGTCGCCGCGCATTGGGCGAGGCAGTCGTTGATTAGGTTGTAATACTTTTTCTCTTCGTCTGCCGCCGCCTGATAGATGTCGGCTTCGCCGCTTAGGATTCTGCCGACGTGGTCTGCTCGGAATTTGAGCTTTGGGAGTAGCCCAAGTCCTGCAAGGCTGCCTCCATCTCGGCTTTGGCTGACGGCGGCGCTGAAAAAAAATCAATGGCGACATTTAAGACTTGAGCGTCTGACATGCTCAATTTGCCATAGGCGACACGCGTCAGCGGCGGCGTTGAGATTTTGCCCAGCAGCTTTTGGATGGTGTCTGTATGTTTGACTTTAATTAAATCCTGACCCAATCCCTCCATGTCTTTGGCCAGCGGCTCGCGCAGGGTGTAGCGGTCGCCGGTGGAAAGCTCGATTGACAGGGTGTTGTCGTCGTTGATTTTGATGGTTTGCATGGGTTGCTCCTAGTTGGGTTTTAAAATTGCGGCGCGATACCAAACGCCTTTTAACTCTGGGCTGTAATTGGTGGCTAGGTCAAAGCCTGACGCGGTCACGTTTTGGATATATTGCGCGCGCACCGAATTACTTTGGATGTCTAAGCACGCCTCGAAAATATCGGGGCGGCGGCTGAATGGTTTCGGGAAAGACACGGTTTTCGGCTCGTTGTTTTCAGGGATGAATCCGAAATTCTCACGGGCGATATAGCCTTCCTGCATCTCGCTATATGGAGATTCTGCTTTTGGGGCTTGGCGGCTTTCCAGCGCGGTCAGACGGCGTTTCAGGTCGCTGTCGTCGAATACGGTGTCTTTGTCTTGGCGGCCTTC
>NZ_KV789496.1:0-7642 GCF_001807625.1 Neisseria sp. HMSC03D10 | reverse complement strand
ACGGTGTCTTTGTCTTGGCGGCCTTCCAATGCAGTCAGGCGGCGTTTCAGGTCGCTATCGTCGTAGACGGTGTCTTTGTCTTGACGGCCTTCCAGCGCAGTCAGGCGGCGTTTCAGGTCGCTGTCGTCATAGGCGGTGTCTTGGTCTTGGCGGCCTTCCAGGGCTGTCAGACGGCGTTTCAGGTCGCTGTCGTCGTAGACGGTGTCTTTGTCTTGGCGGCCTTCCAGGGCTGCCAGACGGCGTTTGATGTCGCTGTCGTCGTAGGCCGTCTGGCTTTGGTTTCCAGCCACGCGGATGATGGCCGCTTCGGAAACGGCAACGCTGACGGCCTCTTCGTGGATTTTGCGGCCTGCGCCTGCTGTCACGGGGGTGATGCTCGGCGTGATGTGCAGTTGACCGCGCAAATAAGTTTTGACGTACTGGCCGCTGATGGCGCGGAGGTCGTATTCGGCGGTTGTGTGCGTGATGGCGGCGGTCAGAGCGGAGGGAAACAGCAGGCTGACGATGTTGCCGTCAACGGTCAGCTCGGGCGTGATGGTTGCGCCGTCGGGGAATTTGACGGCCAGCGCAAAAGACAGGCCGTCGGTTTGCAACGGCTCGCCTGTTTCGCTGGTCAGGGCGACTTTGAATAGATAGGTGTCGCCCTGGTAGATTGCCAGATTCTTGGTTTTCATTACAATCCCAAAGCGGCGCGCAGGCCGGCGCGTTCGTCTTGGTCGCCGAAAGCGGCTTTATTGCCGATGACGTCAATTTCGACGATGGGGCTGCCGTCCACGCTCTCTTTCCAATAGACAAGCTCGACTGTGAATTTATGCTCGCCGCCTTCGCCTTGCTTGTCGCTGCCGGGGTCGGCTTCGGTAATGCGGCCACGCGCTTCGCCTTTGAGGACTTGGTAGCCGGTGCCGTCTTCTTCCTGCAGCGCGCCTTGGTAGCGCAGCAGCTTGCCGTCAATGCTGCTAGACATAGACTTGAGCATGTCTGCGTCGTAGCCTTTGGAGGTAACCTCCATCGTCAGCTTTTCAAAGCCGTGGACGACAGTCATCTCGGTCATTGCGCCGCCCGGCGTGTAGGTTTCGGTTTGGCGGCTGATTTTGGGGCGCGTGATGTCGACGACGACGCCGTACTGGTTCTCGCCATCGACGAATAAGTTAAAGCCTTTGAGGACTTTTGGCATTTTCATGGGGTGGGTTTCCTTTCAGACGGCCTAGACGGTAGTCGGTTTCAGGGTGTTGGCGAATGTGATGACCTTGTCAACCAAGTTAACAAAGAATGTGTCAGTGACGTGTTGGTTGAAAACCATGTTTTCCAACGGCGGCACCCATGTGAACTCGTAGCTGATTGTGAATTGACCGGCTTGTACGGTTTCGGAGGTGTTGAGGGTTTTGTCGATAAATACGCGCGCGCCCAAGATGTAGCCTCTGTTGACGTACTGCGCCAATTTGGCGTTGATGGCCATGATGATGTCTTCCATCAGGCTTGGGTGCATCGGCTTGTCGAGCGCCCACATGAAGGCTGAAGCGATGGTCTCTTGGATGATTTGGGCGGTACGCGTGGCGACTTCAAAAGCCATCATGCTGTCGTTTGTGCAGGTGCGGTTGCCCCAAACGCGGAAGCCGTCTTCGCGGATCAGGGTGGTGACGTCTTTGTTGTTGAGGGTGTTGGCGTCGCAGTTTTTGTCCAAAAGGTCGAAGCTGCGCGCGAATTTCAGGCCGCTGACGCCGTTGATTTCGGTGTTTGAGATTGACTTATGCCAACCGACATTTTTGTCGAGTTTGGCACGCGCGCCCAATACTCGGGCGATGGTGGCGGCGGTTTCGGTTTTTTTAGTCGTTGGGTCGAACGCCATAAATTCGTTGTCAATCAACATCAGCTCACGTTGGCCGAAGTTTTTGCGGTAGTTGCCCACTTCTGTGATGTCGGGATTGCCGCCTGCGCTGCCATAGGCAAAGGCGCGCGTCGCTTGGGCAACGCCAACCAATTCGGTCAAGACGTCTTGGCTGTCAAGCTCGGGGCAGCCCAAGATTTTCGGGGTAAAACCTGTCACGGCTTTGGCGCGGCGCAGAGCTTTGAGGCCGGTGTAGTTGCCGCCCTCGGCTGTGCCGATGACGTTGGCTTTTTGTTCTTCAGTGTTTTTGCTTTCTGCAACGCGCACGATGACGACTTGTGCGTCGGCTTGGTCAACGATGGCGTCAAGTGATTTTGCGAGCGTGCCTTTGGTGCCTGCTTTGGCCAGCAGGTCGTAGGCTGATGTCGCAAAAATCGGCGTATTCAGCGGAAATACTTTTGCATCGGCATCTTCAGCGGTACAAACCATGCCGATGATGGCTGTCGAGATGTCGCTGATGCTGCGCACGCCTTCGGTGTATTCGTTGGCTGTGATGCCATGATGGCGGTTTGCTTCGGCCATTTGGGCTTCCTTTTTGATGGGTTAATCGATTGATGGCTATGTAGATACACTATTAAAAATTAATCCCACGCATGTGGCGAGCGCGTGGGATTTTTTGGGGATTTTTTAAAATTGTTCTTGCTTCATGGCGCCGGCAAGGTCGGCCGGCGAATATTTGGACGGCTCGCCAAAGCCGATGACGGCGGCGCAAAATTCGGAGCAAAACCATTTGTCGGGGCGTTGGCGGATTTTTAAAACCGTGCCGATGGCCCCCGACCAATCGTAGCGTTTACCCTGTGCCGCTTGCCAGACTCGGTCGAGGTCCGCGGCGGTAACGCCGGGCAGTTCGATTAAATCCCATTTTTCAGACGGCAAATCCATTTTTTTTACGCGCACGCCGCCGTCGCGTATCGATGACGAATAGCAGGCGTAGCCGCCGCCGGACAAGGGGACGGCGATTTCGCAGTGGGAGTAAATACTGCGCGTGATTTTGCGCGTTATCCAATCGCCGAATCGGGCTTTTATCGAGGCGATGCCCCAGCCTTCGCGGTTGCCTTTGTAAAGGGCTAGGTATAAGTTTTTTTTTGTCATAACGCTTCCCTGTAAATTTCCGTCCATCCGCCGCTGTAGTCATACTCCAGAGGATTTTCGGCCTTGAGCATGGCTGCTTTGTGTTTTTCGGCATTGGCAAAGTTGGCTTGTTCGTTATCGTGCAGGGCTTGCATGATTTCACGCAGCAGTTCGGGAGTAAGCTGCAAGAAGCTGTTATCCATCGTTTTCCAGTTGATGGGCTTTTTAAAACCGCCCGTTACACTTTCGAGTGCCAAAGCCAAATATTGCAGGCGCGTGGCATCGTCGGTCTGAAACCACTTGCCGACGGATTCGGCGTACACCCCGTGGCGCAGGCTGTCGTAGCGTTTTTGCTTGATGCGCCCCCACATCTCATCTTGCTGTTCAGCTTTAATTTGTGCGGCGACGGCGGGGAGTAATACCCACGCCTTCGCTTTGGCATCCCATGTTTGATGCTCTTTCTCGCGTGGGGTAAAGGTCAGTTCGTCAGGCAGTTCGCCCACCTGTTCAATTTGCACTGCTGCACCGTCTGCCGTGCGGTAGGCCGTCTTGCCACGATGGTCTTCGATGACGTCCCAGCCTTCGCCGTTCCAGCGGGCGGCTTTGCCTGCGCTGATTTGAGGAGGGTCGGTGTCGATGCAACCGGCGGGAATCAGATAGCTGCCGTCGCGTGCCATGATGTCGAGATCGGCTGTGTTTTGGCCGATGTATAGATGGTCGGCGTCAAGTTGGCAAACGGGTTTTGTCCATTGGATGTTTTGGGTCATTTTTTTTACCTTTCTAAACGGTTTAAGGAAGTTTTATGCCTTGATGCATGCCAGCAGGGCGATATTTCTGGGACGGGTTTCAATGCCGCCAGCCGGGTCGGTTTGGCCATCAGTGTCAACCGAGACGGTTGATGAATGGCTACCCCTGTCGTTGTCGCTTTGGCGGTTGACGCCGATGCCGTGGCTGTGGCTGCGGAATTCATCCGCCTGCCATGAGCCTAGGGCACGATTTCTATCAATCGCTCTTCCGTCATCCCATGATCGAATAAATTCGCCGCGCAAGTCGGGCAAGTTGAAAGTGGTGCGTCCGTCACCACGGCCGTAACGCTCACCGATGGCGGCGAACAGGTTTGCATAGACGGTACGGGATACTGCCGCGCCGTTTGCTTTTAACCATCCAAATGGTGGGACATCCTGGGAAAAATAGGCGACGGCACCAACGGGGACACCTACATTCATCACGTTGTTATCGACACGAGCTATAAGTCCGGGCGTATCCCAACCGATGGCAATTTGGTGATTCTGTCCGCCCAAGCCCACTGCGCCTCCGCGTCGGATACTGTTGTCGTAGGCGGTTTTGACGGCTTTGGATGTGGCAAGACGGTCGGAACTGTCCAGATTGACAGCATCGGATTTGTCGGACATGAGGACGATTGTTATGTCACTGTATGCCAATGTGCCGTTGTCCTTAAGTTGCAGATATTTGTTGCTCTTGGAATTACGCAAATAAATATCTCCTGGACCGGTATAAATATCGGCAGATTTTCCATAGGCGGATACGGACAATCCTCCGTTAAATAAGGCTTTTGATGTAAAGGTTTTGACACCGCCGATTTCTTGGTTACCTCTGGTTTTGACTGCGCCGTCGGCCGCGCTTTCCGCTGCCACCGCCTTGTCATACGCGGTTTTGACGGCTTTGGGCGTGGCTGCTCGGTCTTCCGCTGCGCTGCCGGTGCCGTTGTCGAGCATGACGATGCCTGCGCGTGATGTGGTGGCGGTGTCGATGGCGTGGGTGTGGCCGGTTTCTTGGACGGCGTTTTGGGTTTGGGCGGTGATTTGTCCGGGCGTGCCTAGTTCGATGGTGCGGTTTTGGGCAAGGCTGCCGCCGCCGGTCAGTCCGCTGCCTGCGTTGACGGCGGTGGTGGCGGCGGCTTTGCCTGCCGTTGCCGTCTGAAGGGCGGCGGTTTGGTTTTTGAGCCAAAGTGTGCGGTTGGCGAGGGCTTGGAGCGGCTGGTTGATGGGCGCGCCCGCGCCGCCTACGACGCTGTCGCCGGGTTCGATGAGTCGCACGGCGGTGTCGAATTGGTTTTGTTCTACGGCATTTGCCATTTTTGGGGTTTCCTTTGCTTGGTTTTTAAAGGGTCGGCGCGTTATGCGCTGCCGAAACTGTATTCGCCGTTGAATCTGATTTCGCCGTTCCATCGGTGCGGGTTGGCGCGGTAGTCGAGGCGCAGCAGTTGGCAGCGCAACGGGGCGATGTGTTCGAGCAGGTCGCGGATTTTGGCGGCCTGCCTGATGCTGATGGGTCGGGTCAGCACGATGCTGTATTTCGCCCAATCGCCCGCCATGCCGCCGAATGTGCGGCTGCCGTCGAAGTTGGCGGCGCCGTTCCATGTGAACTCGTTGGCGCGTTCGATGATTTGTACTTCGCCCAACTGGAGCAGGCGGAACAGTTGGCGTATGGCGTGCGGCGTGCCTTTGTGGGAGTGAATCTCGTCAAATGCGGCGATGAGTCGGCGGCGCGCTTCGTCGGTCTGTGCCAATTCCCAGCCCTCGGGCGTTTCGATGCTTCGCTGCCAAGCTAAGAATGGCAGGAAGGCGGGGTCGCAGCGGGCGGGGTCTAGCTGCCTGTTGACTGCGTCGGTATCGAGCGAGGCGGTTTCGCCGTCGGTCAGTCTGGCGAGGGCGTGTTGCAGGGGGCTGTTGTTGGACGGGATCGTGCTGTTCATCATTCGCGCTCGGTGGTTTCGGTGATGCGGATGTACTCGCCCTCGCCGCAAACGATGTCGGCGGTCGGTCGGTGCAGCGTGATTTTTTTAATACCCTCGGTATCGAGCGCGCCGATGATTTTGGAGAGGGCGACAGATGCGCCGATATGACGGTTTTGCTGCCACAATGCGTCTAAAGCCGCGCGGGCGGTGGCGCGTACGGTGGCGCGGTCGAAGTTGTCTTGATACTCGACGGTGTACTCTACCGCCACGTCTTTGGGTTGGGCGGCATAAACTTGGACGTTGTCGCACAAGGGGCGGCGTGTCTCTGCCGACAGGTATTCGCGGGCGGCGTTCAAGACGGTTTCGTCTGGCGTGCCGCCCTGTGTCTTGATGAATACCTCCACGCTTCCCGCTTCGCGGCGGATCGCGCGGGCGTGGGTGATTTGGGGGTGTGCATCGATGGCGTGGGCTTCGTAGGCGGCGCGCGGTCCAGCGGCGGCATATTTTTCGGGATGCGCCTGAACGCGGCGGCGCAGGTCGCCGTCGGTTTCGTATTCGGCGGCAACGGGCGGATGGGCGTCGGGTTCGGCGGCGCGCAGGGTTTTACGGGTCAGCCCGTAGGCGGCGGCGAGATGGTCGAGGTCTGCACCCTGTGCGAATGCCAAGAGGTTGGACTTGACCGCCTCGTTGATGCGGCGGCGGACGAGCAGCTCTTGGTACGCCTGCTGCTGCAGGTCGATGGTGAGCGGCTCGGATTCCAGCTCTAGGGTTTGCGCAACGGTTTCGCGGATGCTTTCGGGGCATAGGGCGATGAGGGCGGATTTTTTTCTGGAAAATATTTTCTCAAAATCCGACCCGTCGATGGCTGATGGCGGCGGCAGCCGCGAAATGTCAAGTTCGGTCATGTGTTTTCTCGATTTCGTAAGCAACGGCCTGCCCGTTGCGGCGGATGCGGGCGGTGATGCTGATTTTCAGGCTGCCACCCTGCCCTGCGGCAACGGTTGTCGTCTCAACGTCGATTCGCGGTTCCCAGCGTGCGATGGCAACCACGACGGCGGTGCGGCATTGGAGCAGCATCGCGGGGGTGATGGGCATGTCGATCAATTCGGGCAGCAGGCTGCCGTACTCTTCACGCATTAGGCGCGTACCGATTCGGGTAAATAAAATATTTTCTACCGACTGCCTGATGTGGTCGGCGGGGTCGGCAAGCATGCCAGTTTTGGCGTTCATCATTTGGGCGCGCCCGTCGTGCCGCCGCTGTCTCCGGGGTGGGTGTGTTCATCGACGACAATGCCGTTGGATGTCATTTTTCCGGTATTGGTCAGCGTGCCTTCGTGGTTGATTTCGCCCTTGATGGTTGTGCCGACGCCTTCGCCGCCGCTGCCGCTCATGCCTGCGGTATAGGTCAGCAGGCCGTTGCTGGTTGTCATTTTTTCGATGACGACGTTGCCTGTGATTAATGTGTCGGGCGTGTCGATGGTCAGTTTGGCAACGGCTTTTAAGGTCATTTGGCCGGAGTTGTGGTTGTAATTAATGATTGCGCCGTCGGGGAATTTGACGACGGTCTCGTCCGCCGATTGGGCTGGGCTTGGGAATGAGGTCGATGCCATGCCGCACATGACCATGCCGTTGGCGGTCTCGCCGCTGGGCGAGAAAATAACGCAATTCTCGCCGACGCTTGGAGGGCGATGGACTGACACGTTTCCGGCCGCCGGTACAAAGTAGGGCAGCCAGTCGGTCGTCAGCTCGCCATGTTGCACTCGTACCAATGCGCGAGCTGGGTCTGATTCGGCAATCACGCCCTGCTTGATGATGTTGGCGATTTTGCGGTTGATTTCGGCGTTCATTTGGGTCTCGCGTGCGTGGGAATGGGCATAGTTTGGCAACGGAAACGCGGTTTTTCTATTTTTGGCGGTTTTGATGGATTTTTTTAAAAGAGAGGCCGTCTGACAACGGGTGAACTGGCCCCCAAATCTTGGACACTCATA
>NZ_KV789495.1:0-15695 GCF_001807625.1 Neisseria sp. HMSC03D10 | reverse complement strand
CAGAGGCTGAGACAATGAACACGTTCTCAGACGACCTCAATCAGGTTTTACCCAAACTGACCGGTCGTCTGAAAGTGTTTATGCAATACGTTGGCGCATTTGCTCGAAAAGGCATACGGTTGCCGCCATGGCAACGTTTAACGACTCGGTCTGTCCCAGCATCGGGATTCTGACGCTGCCGTCGACTTTTTCCAAAATTTCCCGACTCACGCCGCTGCCTTCATTGCCGAAAACCCAAGCACAATGAGCGTTTAAATCCAGTTGGTACAAATCGGAAGGATTGCGCCCGTCCAAAGCGGTTGCCCATATTTTGTCCTGATAAGCATCCAGCCATTGCGGTAGAAAAACGCGACTGTATATGTTCAACAGAAAATGCGCTCCCATACCCGCCCGCAATACCTTGGGCGACCAAATATCAACGCAGTCATTACCCAACACAATCTGCTTGACGCCCGAAGCTGCTGCGCTGCGTAAAACCGTACCGACATTGCCTGGATCTTGCAGTCTATCCAACACGACGCAATCGCCGCTTAAAGGCAAATCATCTTGCGGCGGAATCTCTATCCAAGTCATCACATCATCGGCGTCATTCAGACTGGTGATTTTAGACAAGGCTTCGTTTCCGACCCAAGTAATACAATCCTCATCCAAGCTGCTGATTAAATCTCGGATTTCAGAATGCGTGTTTTTACTTTCGGGCAAATACACTTGTTTGGGCGTATATCCCGCCTCTAAATAGACCTGCAAAAGATGCACGCCTTCCAACACGGTTTGCCCGTATTCACGGCGTGCTTTAGATTGTGTCAGCAGCTTGGACAAATGCTTGAGCTGCTCGTTTTGCGCGGAGGTAATCAATTTCATGTGCCGCATTATATAGCGGATTCAAATAAAAAAGATACAGAAAGGCAGCCGCACGATACCGTTCGACTTTTTTCAAACCGCTTTTTCAGACGACCTCAAGATGCATCCGTTCAAAAATAAAACCCCTGCCCGAATAGCTCGGGAAGGGATTTCTCTACTTGATGGAAATCTGTCTCTATATGCAGTTTAGTGGACGATGGAATCCTGTTGAACCTGCATTTCAGTTCGAACCGTAGTCTGACTCACACCTTTTTCGTTCTTTATCGATTCAGGTAATACCACAGCGTCCGAAGCATTTTTAACAGCTGGATTAGCCACTACGGACACTATATTTTCCTGTTGTGCTTTGGTTTCAACAGCTTTTTCTGCGACCATATCTGCTGATCCAACACTTTGCATTTGCGGAGCAAATTGCCATACGGCTACGGCAACTGCAGCAACGCTAGCAGCAACGGCGAAAGATTTAAAGAAGGAATTGTTTGCAGCTTGAACACCCTTAGCAGACATCGCTGCGGCAACTTCAGCCTTATGACGTTGCTTATGTTCTTCGCTGATTTCAGCAAGCGTAGCAGTAAATGCTGCGCTTTGCATGAAATCCGCATCACGCCCCGTACCTGCTTTATAGCGCATGTAATCGCCAATCAGATGGTACTCGTACCACGCTTCGGCAGCGGCATCGTCGGACAACAGACGATCAAGCATCTCTTCAGATACATCGTCGTTATCCATCAACATGGAGATATATTCGTGTGTTGTGTTCATAGTTATTACCATTTTTATTACCACCTTTGATTTTCAGAAGTTTCCAGCAACGGCCTCAAATCTTTTGCTATCACTTCCCGTGCCCTGAAAATACGGGATCTAACCGTCCCTATCGGGCAATCCATAATCGTGGCGATTTCCTCGTAAGACAAACCGTCCATTTCCCGCAAGGTAATGGCTTTGCGTAAGTCCTCGGGCAAATGCGAAATTGTTGATTCGACTGTTTGCAAGATTTCCCGATTGATCATCTCAGCTTCCGGCGTATGGTAATCCGCAATCTGATCCGACAAATCCAGAATATCCCCATCTTCATTGGCAGCCTCTGCACTGACGAACGGCTGCTTTCCTGATGTTACTAAGAAATTTTTGGCAGTATTGATAGCAATCCGGTACAGCCAGGTATAAAACGCGCTCTCGCTACGAAAATTCGGCAAGGCACGGTAAGCCCTGATCATTGCCTCTTGCGCCACATCGTTGACTTCGTGTTCGTCTTTGACAAAACGGGAAATCAATCTGATGAGCCGACGCTGATATTTGGACATCAGCATCTCGAATGCTTTTTGTTCGCCTTTCTGCGCGCGCTCTACCAAGACCTGATCAATCTGGCGATCATTCATATTTTACCTTTTTATAATAACTGCATTATAAGCTATAAAGTAGTAAAGCGTGCTGTGCCAGTTAAAGACAGCTATTGCCGCATTTAGTTCCATTTATATCTCAAAAATTTTCCATAAACCGGTAAAAAACCGTCAATCCCTTGAAAATCGTGGCTTACCGTAAGGTTAACAATAGCAATGCAGTTTCCGTCAGTATTTGTGATAATCGGCCAGCATTTTCTGACGAACGGTACAATATGGTTTTCCTGCAACACTTTCTTAACGTTTTTATACAAAAACCCTACATTCATCATATCATCACTGCCCGCCGTCCGAATGATTCCTTCTTCTTCCAAGACCGATTCCGGCAATCCGTTGCGGTGCGGCACCAGAAAAAAGCCGTTTTCTTGGAGAATATCTTTCAGACGACCTCTGACTTCTTTTCCCTTTATCCAATCCGCGTCCGCAAACTGGTTTTGTTTCAATATGAATAAAAAATCCCGGTATAAACATACCGATGTTTCGCCGAACTGCCATTGTGCAGTTTCTGCCTCCAACAGTATCCGCGCGAAATCCGCCAGCTTTCTCGGAGAACTTTCCACAATCCCATTCTCCTTAAAAAACCGCCAAAGAATCCGGCTGCGGCGCGCTTCGCTGAATGTCTGCCAGCGGCTGACTTGGAAACGCCCGCTTTGGCAAACCGTCTGATAATCCGAATCGACAACTTCGTCCAAAATCGCCAAATCGGTTTGTAACGAACGGATGTTGGCACAAACATGACGGTCGAAATTCGGAATGCGCTCCCGCCAAACCGGCAACGCCTCGTAACGCATCCAATTCCTTAAAAAGGCCGTATCGGCGTTACTTTCGTCTTCGATGTTCGGCAGGTTGCAGGCAGCAGCGTAGTTTTCCAGTTCTTTTCGGGAAAACGTCAACAGCGGCCGCCAAATTTGCGTTTCCTCATCCAGCTTGCGCCATTGCGGCATGGTGGCAAGTGCTTTGATACCCCCGCCGCGAACTGCCGCGAGCATAAACGTTTCAATTTGGTCATCCTTATGGTGCGCCAACGCGATGATGCCGGAGGGGTCGTCTGAAAACGCCTGATAACGTGCTTTCCGTGCGGCGGCTTCGATTCCCAACCCGTCTTTTTTGACTTCAACTTTTACGCTTCTGAACGGCACATTCCATTCTTGGCATAAGCGTGTGCAAAACACCAGCCAGTCATCCGCATTGCGGCTCAATCCGTGATGAACGTGCAAAGCGTGTACATTCAAACCAAGCTCTTCCCGCAAACACGCGAGCATATGCAGCAACACCACCGAATCCAAACCGCCGCTCAATCCGACCGTTACCGTACAACCATCAGGAAGCGAACGCGCCGAAAGACGCAGGGTTTCCAACAAACTGCGGCATTGAGGCGGAAGGTTTTCAGGCGACGTCGGGTTCATATGGCGTAATCTATGCTGTCGGCAAGGCAAGTTCTTAGAAATGAAAAAGCAGGCAGGGGGGAGCTTCTGCCTGCTTTTCTACACATCAATTGTTTACTTATCCGTAAACTTACCGTAAGCCATAATCCGGTCGAAACGGCGCGCCAGCAAGTCCGCCATCGGCATATTTTGCGCCTCGTGCAACTCGGTTTCCAACACCGTTTTGACGTTTTTCATGGTCGTTTCAAAATCACGGTGCGCACCGCCCAAAGGCTCGTTGATCACGCTATCGATCAAATCCAGTTCTTGCAGGCGTTTGGCGGTAATACCCAAGGCTTGCGC
Organism: Neisseria sp. HMSC03D10; assembly: GCF_001807625.1. Classification (NCBI taxonomy): domain Bacteria; kingdom Pseudomonadati; phylum Pseudomonadota; class Betaproteobacteria; order Neisseriales; family Neisseriaceae; genus Neisseria; species Neisseria sp. HMSC03D10. The sequence goes on along the minus strand of NZ_KV789495.1, from coordinate 11,707 downwards.
GGCATCTGCCGCTTTTTCGGCGGTTTTCCACAGAATAGACGCGCAGCCTTCCGGAGAAATAACCGAGTAAGTCGAATATTGCAGCATATTGACGTAATCGCCGACCGCAATCGCCAGCGCGCCACCGGAACCACCCTCGCCGATAATGGTACATAAAACCGGCACACGCAGGCGGGTCAATTCGTACAGGTTGCGTCCGATGGCTTCGGACTGACCGCGCTCTTCCGCGCCGATACCCGGATACGCGCCCGGCGTATCGACAAAAGTCATCACGGGAATATTGAATTTCTCGGCGGTCTGCATCAGGCGCAACGCTTTACGGTAGCCTTCAGGGCGCGGCATACCGAAATTGCGGCGGATTTTTTCTTTGGTGTCACGGCCTTTTTGATGGCCGATAACCATCACGCTTTGTCCGTTGAAGCGCGCCAAACCGCCGACGATGGCATGGTCGTCTGAATAATGGCGGTCGCCGTGCAACTCTTCAAAATCGGTGAAAATGGCTTGGATGTAGTCTAAGGTGTAAGGACGTTGGGGATGGCGTGAAACCTGCGAAATCTGAGCGGGCGTCAGCTTGTTGAAAATCGATTTGGTCAAGTCGTTGCTTTTCTTCTGCAATCTGGCGATTTCATCGGAAATATCGACGGCGGATTCGCCCTGCACAAAGCGCAGCTCTTCGATTTTATTGGTTAATTCGGCGATGGGTTGTTCAAAATCCAAAAAAACTGGTTTCATAGGGTGAAGCTCTCGGTAGGGACGCTGCCGCTATCATACGCCAATCAGGCATATTTGGCAGCATTTCTCATTGAGGATATGCCGTGCAAAACGGCAGATAATCGGGCGGATGCCTTTTCAGACGACCTTTTGCGGATGATATAGTATATCTGCACTAAACAAATGAAGTGCCGTATCTTATGATAAACTTCCATTCAGTTCAATCATTTCAAACAGGCTATGAAAAACGAACACGACAATACGGCGATGCGGCTCGACAAATGGCTTTGGGCTGCACGCTTTTTCAAAACCCGCGCGCTGGCTCAAAAACATATCGAATTGGGCAGGGTTCAGGTCAACGGCGCCAAAGTCAAAAACAGCAAAAATATCAGCGCGGGCGACATCATCGACCTGACGCTCAATTCACTGCCTTACAAAATCAAAGTATTGGCACTCAACCACCAGCGCCGCCCCGCCCCCGAAGCGCGTCAGCTTTACGAAGAAGACATGAAAACCGCCGCCGAACGCGAAGCGCAAAAACAGCTCGACCAAGCAAGCCGCATCAGCGCGGCGTATCCCGACGGCAGGCCGACCAAACGCGACCGCCGCCAACTCGACCGCATGAAGCGCGACAGCTGGTAGGATTCGGAGTTTGTCTTGGTGGAATCGTACTTTTCAGACGACCTTTATCAGGAAACAGGTACAGGTCGTCTGAAATCTTATCCGAACTAAAACAGGCAGGTTTTCCCTGCCTGTTTTTTCGTTTCTACAAAACCTTTATCCAAACGGCTTAGAATTTGTATTCCACCTGACCGCGCAAGACGTTGACGTCTTGTCTGCTTGAACCGGCAGTCGGGGTAACTTGTTTGCCCGCCAAGTAAAAGCCTGACACTTTCCAGTTTTTCCAAGGAACGTAGGTCGCGCCGACTTGTACGCCTTGTACGTTTTTACTGTAGTCTTGTACGGAAGATACGCCCGAAAGCGCACCGACGCGGCGGTAATTCAGGAAGGCGTCGTAGGAATTGCGGACTTTCCAGTCGGCAAGTTTATAGCGGACTTCGGTAAACACGCCGTCGTTTTTGATTTTTTGTCCTGCGTCGTTATAGGCTTTGATGTTGGACTTGCTGACTGCCGCCATCCAACGCCAATCGTCGTTGAATTTGACATCTGAGCCGATTTCGCCGAAGACGGCGTTTTTCTTCGCGCCGCGCACGTCTATGTCTTTCATGTAGCTGACGGTTGCGCCGACGTTGATGTTTTCGTTAATCGGCAGGCTGCTTTGAATGGCGGCGAAGTGTTTGCGGCGGCCGCCTATGCCCCATACGTTGTCGTTGAGGCTGCCGGTACGGCGGCCTGCATAGATTTTGGTGGGCAGGGTTTTGTTGTCAAAGAAAATTTCGCCGCCGGTTACTTCGGTATCCCAGACGCGTCCGTAGGAGGAGAATGCGCCGAATTTACCGACGCGGGCTTTGACGCCTTCGGTAATCGAGCCTTCGGCATAGAGTTTGTTCACGGGAACATCATGGTCGCCGTTGAATTTACCGGTTTTCAAGTCGATGTTGGGTTCGATTTGGGTTACCAGTTTCCAGTCTTTATAGAGTTTGGCACGCAACCAGAATTCGGCGTTGAAATTGGTATTGGAGGCGTCGGGCGTGGGATTGGTGCTGCTGTTGTTGGCATTGATGTCTTTGGTGTCGGCACGGACGCGGAATGTGCCGTTTACGGTCAGCAAATCGTTGAAAATACTGATTTTGTCTTCGTCTTTGCGGATGACGCTGCCCGAATTGACGTAATCGCTCGTCGTTGCCAATGCGGCGGCATCGCGCTCTACGCTAGCGGTTTCTGCAAATGCGGTGGGTAACGCCGCCAAGGCAACGCATACAACGGCAAAGTTTTTTTGGATGTTCATGCCAATCTCCGATTGAAGGGTAAAAGGTATTTTTAACAAAAATTCCTAATCAATATTTGTTAGAAATTTACTAATTTTTGTAATCGAACGGCTGTAATCCTATGAAAGACGGCACAAACCGTCAAGAAGATTTAGAGTATTATGCTTATTTCCAAACTGATTTTGACGCACATCAATAGAGAAAGGTCGTCTGAAAACTCCCGGCAGCATCCGTTTCGTTTTCAGACGACCTTTAGCCTTTAGGGTTTGATTCAAGCTTTCGGTACGAACATCGCGTCCAAGATGTCGCCCAATGCCGTGCGGCGGGTTTTGCGGGTTTCCACCGCCATCCGCCATTGCTCTTCATTTCCCCAAAAGACGAAGCGTTCCCGTGCGCGGGTGATGGCGGTGTAGAGCAGCGCATTGTTTAAGCCCGACAGCGCGTCATCCCCGCCCTGCTCTATTTTCCCCGACGGCGGCAGCAGCCAGACTTCCCGATATTCCGAACCCTGGCTTTTATGCACAGTCATGGCGAACGCGGAATCAAACTGCGGCAGGCGGCTGATGGCGATTTTTTTGAAACCGTCCGCATTCGGAAAATACGCCGCCAAGCCGTTCGCCGATTCCGCGTCGGGCATAATCAGCCCGATATCGCCGTTGAACACTTCCAGCGTATAGTCGTTGCGCGCAATCATGATGATTTGTCCCGCGAACCACGGCGTATCCGCGCCCGCCCGATGTTTGCGTTGCAGATAGCGGCAATACTCTTCGTTAAACGCCTCCGCGTCCTGCCGCCATGCCGCCAAAACGACCACATCCGCCGCGTGTCCGAACGCCAGCGCCACATCGTTATTATCGACTGCCTGCCAGTATTTTTCGTGTTTGCGGTAAAGCAGCTTCGCCTGCTGTTTCAGACGACCTTCGCAGATTTCCAGCTCGTTGGGGAACAAGGTAAACTGCGCCCAACCTTCCCCGCTCTTGCCCGATACGACCGACCTCGCCAAGCAACCGATGCCGCTGTCTGCGCCGAAACGGTGGCTGACCGTCAGTTGCGCGACGTTTTGCGACAAAGCCGGCGGATTTTCCTCCACGGGGAAGCCGTGTTCCGGCAGATAAATGCTCAGCTGCTCCGCCGTCTCCTTATCCAAAACCGTCCGTCTCGACAACGCCGCCAATACCGCGCCGACACCGACCGAAGGCAGTTGGAACTCGTCGCCCAAAAAAATCACGCGGCAGCCCGACGGAATCGCACGCAGCAAGTGAAGCAGCAGGGAAACATCCAACATCGAAGCCTCATCCACCACCAACACATCCAAAGGCAGCGGGCGGTTTCCGTCAAACGCAGGCAGCATTTGCGGCGGGCGCAATTTCAAAAGGCGGTGGACCGTCTGCCCTTCCAGCGCGGACAAATGATTGCGCACCGCCTCCGGCATCTCGAAACCGTCCACCGCACGATGCAGCGCGCGCGCCATATGCGCCGCCGCCTTGCCCGTCGGCGCGGCCAGCGCGATACGCGGCAGGCGCGTGGCAGAGTTGGTGCAAATCAGCCCCAAAAGTTTCGCCACCGTCGTCGTTTTACCCGTACCTGGCCCGCCCGTAATCAACATAAACGCTTGAAGCAGGGCAAGCCCCGCCGCATCCCGCTGCCCTGCGCTGCCTTTGTCGGCAAACCAGCCGGACAAGTTTTGCGACGCGCTCATCCAATCCACAGGCTCGACTTCCGCTTCTGCCAAACGCTTGATTTCAGCCGTCAAATCATGCTCGAGTTGCCACATCCGCCCCAAAAACAGCTTTTTGCCCTGCAACACCAACGGCGACGCTCTCTGCCCGACCGTCGGCGCCAATCCCGCCAATTCCTCCGCCTCGCCCTCATCCAGCCAAACAAACGAATGCCCGTTCTGCAAAGCAGCAAACAGCCGCAACACATACGGCGCCAGCACCGCAGCATGCTCCGGTACGCAACGCTCCAGCAAATGCCCGGCCGCTTGTGCGGCGGCAAGGTTCAAATCATCGGCGGTATTCTCAGCCATCTTCGTTTCCCGTATTGAAAAAAGGTCGTCTGAAAACGGACATCCGGTTTTCAGACGACCTGTATTATATCGGACAAAACAAAAATTTCCGCGACGGCAGCCTGTCAGGACGGTTTACTTCCAGCGCAATCCCAAGGTCGTCTGAAAGCCCGGCAACAGTCCCGCTCCATTTGCGGATATAATCGCCCTTCCCTGTTTTCAGACGACCCCTGCCATGCTCAGCTACCGCCACGCCTTCCATGCCGGCAACCACGCCGATATGCTCAAACATTTCACCCTCTTCCTTACGCTGGAATATTTCAACCTCAAAGACAAACCGTATTGGTATATCGATACCCACAGCGGCGCGGGTTTGTATGATTTGCGCGGAGAGCAGGCGCAGAAGGTCGGAGAATACCGGCAGGGGATTGCACGGCTGCTTCAAGCAGATGCGCTGCCTTCGGATTTGTCCGACTTTACCGGTCGTCTGAAAGAAATCCTGCCCGATGAAAACCTCTACTGCGGCTCGCCCTGGCTTGCCCGCTTTCTCACCCGCGACTGCGACAAACTTCGCCTGTTCGAACTTCATCCTGCCGATTTTGCGCATTTGCAAAACAACATGAAAGAAGCCCGTCTGGGCAAACGCGGACAAATCACGCAGACTGACGGCTATCGCGGACTGATTTCGCTGCTTCCCCCGCCGCCGCGCCGCGCCGTGGTACTGATCGACCCGCCCTATGAGGAGAAACAAGATTACCGCCGCGTTGTCCAAACCCTGCAAGACGCGCTCAAACGTTTCGAGTCGGGCTGTTATCTGGTTTGGTATCCCTGCTTGAACCGCGAAGAAAGCCGCAAGCTGCCGGAGCAGTTGAAAAAACTCATGCCCGAAAATTACCTTCAAGCCGAACTTTATGTCCACAAACCTCGCGAAGACGGCTTCGGTATGCACGGCAGCGGGATGCTCGTCATCAATCCGCCCTATCTGCTGGCAAAAAAATTGGCGGATACGCTGCCCACCCTGACGGAAATTCTGGCTCAAGATGATGCGGCGCGTTTCGTTTTAGACTATCAAATCAAATAAACCGGCAAAGGTCGTCTGAAACCGGTTTCAGACGACCTTTGCCTATCGTTTTCCGCTAAAATACCTGTCTCTTTTCCTTTCCGTCTTTCTGCAATGTCCCAGCGCAAAATCATCCATATCGACATGGACGCGTTCTACGCATCGGTAGAACTGCGCGAGCAGCCGCATTTGAAAGGGCTGCCCGTGGTCGTGGCGTGGGAGGGTGCGCGTTCGGTGATTTGCGCCGCATCGTATGAGGCGCGGCAGTTCGGACTGCATTCCGCGATGTCGGTGGCAACGGCGAAAAGGCTGTGTCCGCAAGCGGTTTATGTGCCGCCGCATTTCGATTTGTACCGTCAGGTTTCCGCGCAGATTCATGCCGTATTCAGGCGTTATACTGATTTAATCGAACCCCTGTCGCTGGACGAAGCCTATCTTGACGTGACCCATAATTTCAAAAACATCCCATACGCCAGCGAAGTTGCCAAAGAAATCCGCGCCGCCATTTTTGCGGAAACCGGTCTGACTGCCTCCGCAGGCATCGCGCCGAACAAATTTTTGGCGAAAATCGCGTCGGACTGGCGCAAGCCGAACGGGCAATTCGTCCTGCCGCCGCACAAAGTCATGGCTTTTTTGGAAACCCTGCCCTTGGGCAAAATCCCCGGCGTGGGCAAGGTAACGCTGAAAAAAATGCAGTCGCTGGGCATGCAGACGGCGGGCGATTTGCGTCGTTTCGAGCGCGGCGAACTCTTAAACCATTTCGGACGCTACGGCTACCGCCTCTATGATTTGGCACGCGGTACGGACGAACGCCCCGTCAAAGCCGAACGCGAACGCCTCCAAATCTCCACCGAAATCACCCTGCCCGAAGACCTGTCGCTCGAACAGGCGGCAGGACATCTGCCCCATCTTGCTGAAGACTTGTGGCGGCAAATCTCACGCAAAAACGTCGAAGCCAAAGGCGTAACCCTCAAGCTGAAAACCCATGATTTCCGCATCATCACCCGCTCCCTGACCTACTCCTCCGTCCTGCCCGACACCGACGCCCTGCTTTGCGCCGCGCAGACCCTGATACAGCGCGTGCCGCCCCAGCGCGAAGACGCCTTCCGCCTGATCGGCATAGGCGTGAACCACCTCGTGCCGAAAGACCAGCAGCAATCGCTTTGGTTATAAAGAAATAGAAAAGCATTCTTTCCCCTTCGCGCGAGACCGCCCGACAATAATGTTCCGTACAAACTTTCAGACGACCCCTTTGCCGCAAGAGGGGTCGTCTGAAAACAAAAAACAAGGAACAAGCCAACCATGTCCCTCTTCCGCCCCCAGCTTTGGCGCATCCCGACGACAGGCGAAGCCGAACGGCGCCGGCTGCCCGAGTTGACCGCCACGCTCGAAACCCGCCTCAAACACATCGCCCGCCGTTATCCGCAAGCCGTCTTCGCCTCCAGCCTTGCCGTCGAAGACATGATCATTACCGACGCTATCTGCCGCCTGAAACTCCCCCTGCGCATCATCACCCTCGACACCGGCAAGCTCAGTCCCGAAACCGCCGCCCTGATTACCGCCGTCAACGTCCGTTATCAAACCGAGCTGGAAGTTTTCCACCCCGACCCCGAAAGCGCGCGGCAGTTTGAGCAGGAATTCGGCGCAACCGCCATGTACGACAGCGTCGAGCTGCGCCGCCGTTGCTGCCACATCCGCAAAATCGAGCCGCTCAACCGCGCCCTGAAAAACGCCCCCGCCTGGCTGACCGGACAACGCCGCAGCCAATCGGCAACCCGCAGCGAATTGGATTTCGAAGAAACCGACCACAGCCGCAACATCGCCAAGTTCAACCCCATTTTCGACTGGGAAGAAAACGACGTCTGGGCATACGCGCAAGCCTACGACGTCCCGCTCAATGCCTTGTATTTCCAAGGCTACCCGAGCATAGGCTGCGAACCCTGCACCCGCCCCGTCAAAGCAGACGAAGACATCCGCGCCGGACGCTGGTGGTGGGAAAGCAAGGACAGCAAAGAATGCGGCCTGCACAAATAATCCTTGTCAGGCAAGGCAAAAAGGTCGTCTGAAAAACCGAAATCAGGTTTTCAGACGACCTTTTTCACGAGTTGGCTTTCCTTAAATTTTTAAGGGGTGAAAAATAGGCATTTTCTATTTCAAATTATTATCAATTTTCAAAACGACAATATCGTTTTTTAAAAAATGAATTCGCCTTAACTTCATAGCCTTAACAGAATTAACCCAAGAAGGCTTGACCTAATGATTTAATATGGCTATGGTTAAATAAAAAATAACAATAATCTACATACGCACCGCAATGCTTTTCCCCTCCTCCTCACAGAAAGGATATTGCAATGCCCTGCTTGAACCTCACGCTGCCACGCCTGACTGTCTTCCTGCTGTCCACCTTCGCAGCATTCTCCGCCGCCGCACACGGAAACCACACCCATTGGGGCTACACCGGACACGACTCCCCCGAAAGCTGGGGCAATCTGTCTGAAGAGTTCCGTTTGTGTTCCACAGGCAAAAACCAATCCCCCGTCAACATCACCGAAACCGTCTCCGGCAAACTGCCTGCCATCAAAGTCAATTACAAACCGAGCACGGTTAACGTGGAAAACAACGGCCACACCATCCAAGTCAACTACCCCGAAGGCGGCAATACCCTCAGCGTGAACGGCCGCACCTACACCCTGAAACAATTCCATTTCCACGTCCCCAGTGAAAACCAAATCAAAGGCCGCACCTTTCCGATGGAAGCCCACTTCGTCCACCTAGACGAAAACCGCCAGCCTTTGGTATTGGCAGTATTGTACGAAGCCGGCAAAACCAACGACCGCCTCGCGCCTATATGGAACGTGATGCCGATGAAAGAAGGAAAGGTAAACCTCGACAAAGCCTTCGACGCAGGCACCCTGCTGCCGAAACGGCTGAATTACTACCGCTTTGCCGGTTCGCTGACCACACCACCATGCAGCGAAGGCGTATCGTGGCTGGTATTGAAAACCTACGACCACATCGATCAGGCGCAGGCAGAAAAATTCACCCGCGCCATCGGTTCGCACAACAGCCGCCCCGTCCAGCCGCTTAATGCGCGCGTTGTCATCGAATAAACGGTAAAGCCGTAAACGAAAAGGTCGTCTGAAAACCTAAATTTGGTTTTTCAGACGACTTTTTTCGCTCTTCATCACAATGTTTCCGGAACAAAGTCATCGGCTTGGGTTTCAACTCAAACCGATTTTGCCAGCAGCTCCGCTTAAAAATACCCCGCCTTTTTACGCTCTTCCATCGCCGCTTCGGACACGCGGTCGTCCATGCGCGTGGCGCTGCGTTCGGAAATGGTTGCCGCCGCGGTTTCGGCGATGATGTCTTCGGGCGTGGCGGCGGTGCTGGCTACGGGGCAGGTGCAGGAAATGTCGCCGACGGTACGGAAACGCACGTCGCGGATTTGGGAAACTTCGCCTTCGCGTTTCGGCGTCAGCGGGGTAACGGGGACGAGCAGCCCGCCGCGTTCGACGACTTCGCGTTTGTGGCTGTAATAAATCGGCGGCAGCGCGAGTTTTTCGCGGGCGATGTATTGCCAGATGTCGAGTTCCGTCCAGTTCGAGATGGGGAACACGCGCATGTTTTCGCCGCTAAAGAGCCGCGTATTGTAGAGCGACCAGAGTTCGGGACGCTGGCTTTTCGGGTCCCATTGTCCGAATTCGTCGCGGAACGAGAAAATCCGCTCCTTCGCCCGTGCTTTTTCCTCATCGCGCCGCGCGCCGCCCATCAATGCGTCAAAGCCTTGTTCTTCAATGGTTTCCACCAGCGTAACCGCCTGCGCGGCGTTGCGCGAATCGGTTTCGCGGCGCAGGACGACCGTGCCTTTTTTGATGGAGTCTTCGACGCTGCCGACCACCAGTTGCACGCCCGTGCGCGCCACGGTTTCATCGCGGAACTGAATCACTTCGGGGTAATTGTGCCCCGTATCGACGTGCAGCAGCTTGAACGGCAGCTTGAGCGGGCGGCCTTCGAGTTTGAACGCTTTGACCGCCAGCGCCAGCAAAACGACGGAATCTTTGCCGCCGGAAAACAGCAGCGCGGGATTTTTCGCTTCGGCAACGACTTCGCGGATGATGTAGATGGACTCGGCTTCGAGCCAGTCTAGGTGGTGGTTTTGAATAGACATATTGTTCTCTTTAGCAAAACTCGGATAGGCGGTACTCTAAAGAGGTCGTCTGAAAAACGGAAAGAATGGTTTGTTTGAAGCAAAGATGATTTCGTTATATTGGAGGGGTCGTCTGAAAAGGGATTGGCGTTTTCAGACGACCTTTTTGCCGCGCGGCAACGGAAACGGCACTTATAGTGGATTAACCTTTAAACCAGTACGGCGTTGCCTCGCCTTGCCGTACTATCTGCACTGTCTACGGCTTCGTCGCCTTGTTCTGATTTAAATTTAATCCACCATATAACCAAACTCGATAAGATAAGCAAAAACCATTCTTTCCGCCGAAGCCTGCGGGATTTTAAGATGGGCGGCACGATAGCTTAATAAGAGAACACGCCATGAACCATTATCCCCTGTTTGCCGATTTGAACGGCCGCCCCGTCCTGCTGGCGGGTGCGGGCAAAGTGGCGGAACGCAAAGCCGAAAGCCTGTTGCAGGCAGGAGCTGCGGTCAGGGTTGTCGCCCGCGAACTCAATCCCGTTTTCCAAAAATGGGCGGACGAAGGCAAAATCGAATGGCTGGGCAGCGAATTTCACGAGGATTATTTGGACGACGTATTTTTCGCCGTCGCCGCCACCGACGATTACGCCTTCAACCGCCGCATCTTCCAAGCGGCGGAGCGGCGGGCTAAGCTCTGCAACACCGTCGATACCGCGGATTTGTGTTCCTTCACCGTCCCCGCCGTCATCGACCGCAGCCCGCTCAAAATCGCCGTCTCCAGCGGCGCGACCGCCCCCGTTTTGGCGCGCAAGTGGCGGCAGATCATCGAAACGCTCATCCCGCTGCACACCGGTCAAATGGCGGCGCTCGCCGGCAAATGGCGCAACGCGGTCAAAGCCAAAATCAAAGGCACGGCAAACCGCCGCCGTTTTTGGGAAAACCTGTTCGACAGCCGCTTTAACGCGCTCGCCGCACAAGGCAACCTCGATGCCGCCGAAGCAGAGCTTGCCGCGCAGCTTGACGGTTTCGGCGCGGCAAAAGGCGAAGTCGTCCTTGTCGGCGCAGGCCCCGGCGACGCAGGGCTGCTCACCTTGCACGCTTTGCAGGCGATACAGGCGGCGGATGTCGTGTTCCACGATGCTTTGGTTTCAGACGACGTCTTAAGCATGGTGCGCAAAGACGCGGACAAAATCAGCGTCGGCAAACGCGCAGGCTCGCACCACGTCCAACAAGAAGAAACCAACCGCCTCCTTGTCGAATACGCCCGCCAAGGTTTGCGCGTCGTCCGGCTCAAAGGCGGCGACCCCTTCGTTTTCGGGCGCGGTGGCGAAGAAGTCCAAGTCTTGCGGCAGGCAAACATCCCCTACCGCATCATCCCCGGCATCACCGCCGCACTGGGCGCGACCGCCTACGCAGGCATCCCCCTGACACACCGCGACTGCGCCCAAAGCGCGCTCTTCGTTACCGGACACAGCAAACACGACGGCCACCAACCCGACTGGCGCACGCTCGCCCTGAGCAACCAAACCCTGGTCGTCTATATGGGCACGCTCAAAGCCGCCGAAACCGCCGAAAAACTGATGGCACACGGACGCAGCGGCGACACACCCGTCGCCATCGTCTCCAACGGCACGCTTCCGCACCAAAGCGTCGTGACAGGTCGTCTGAAAAACCTGTCCGAGCTGGCAGAAAACACCCCGCGCCCCGCGCTGATCGTTATCGGCGAAGTCGTTTCCCTGCGCGATGAATTGAAATGGTTTCAAGAAAACCCCGCGCAAAGCCGCCTTCACACGCTGCACGAACAAGCCGCCTGAAGCGTTGTTCAAACCGTTTAAACAAACAAAAGGTCGTCTGATTCAGCACATCGACACCCTTATCCGCCGCAAACTCAG
>NZ_KV789494.1:2276-8192 GCF_001807625.1 Neisseria sp. HMSC03D10 | reverse complement strand
GGGGCCAGTTCAGTTTTCAGACGACCTTTTTGTTTCCTATCCGTCAAATTAGCCACGACACAAAGTCATGGCATAACCGACCACAACACATGGGATTTCCCTGCGAAATAAATGCGCATAAAACCCAATTCTTGTCGGCATGGCAGGCCTTCGGCAAAGCCTACACTGAATATTCAGATCATCTCCAACCGACATCTATTTAATCATCAGGCCGTCAATTCAAACAAGCAATGCCCATAGTCTTTAAGATATGACTTTGCTTTGAAATTTTCAGACAGGGGCTGCAATGCGTTCCACCATTCCCACGCCGACGCCGCAGATACCGACGTGCGCAGCGACAACGGGTGATACAGGTACGCCCTGCCCGAGCCGCCTTCCGGTTTTTTCAAAAAAACGTTCGGCAAAAAGCCGGTAGCGTTCTTCATCGCCGGTATAAAGGCCACCGAGGATAAATTGGTCTTTCGGCTTGTCGTTCATCAGGCTGACGGTATTGGCAATAATGGAATCAAACATTTTGACATCGTCGGTAACGGTTTCCAAGCGTTCCAAATTGTCTTGCGAAAAGTGCAGGACGTTACGCAATCCGAGCCAATCGCCGAAAGACGCGCCGACGCGGGAAAGCGTGCCGCCCAAAGAAAGGGACTTGAGCGAAGAAAGTCCGAATACGATGTGGCAATAAGGCTTGAGGCTTTCCAAGTGTGAGACGACCGTTTGGGGAGGCAGGCCTGCCCGAAGCAGCCGTTCCGCCTCCATGGCGAAAAAGCCTTCCGGCATACAGCAGGTACCTGTGTCGATAACATGGATTTTCAGTTGTGGAAACTGCGCCGCCATTTTACGGATAACATCCGCCGAGTCGCTCAATTTGTGGCTCAACGTCGTAACGATGGCTTCGTGATAGCCCTGTTCCACCAGATAATTGAATGTTTTGGACAATTCGTCTTCGCAAGGCGGCAGCGTGCTGATTGGTTCATCCAGATGATTGGCGCGCCATTCGCAATATTCTTTGTTGTTAACATCTGAACCGTCTGCATGCCATTGATGATTAAATGAAATGTTTAAATGCAAAATATGTATGGTGCTGTCGCGTCCGGCCATACTGTCAACTGAACCGCTGGATGTCGATAAAACCGCACAGCGGTACAATGCATAAGAACCCGGCATACTTTCTCCCTCGAATATCCGACAATGAAAATCTATCCCTTAATATGATTTAACCGTTAAGACAAACGGTATTTTTAAATGATAAACGGTATGTTTATTATTGTCTATATGATTATTACCTCAAGTCATATTTTAGGATGCCAGGAAGAAAACCGCTCCATACGCCATATCGTTTACAATACTGGCTTTCAGCCTCAAACAAGGATGCTCATGCAAAAAATCACTCTGATTGCCGCTTATGCCGCCCACCGTTGTATCGGCATCAACAATACCATACCTTGGCATCTGCCCGAAGACTTTGCCTTCTTCAAAACCTATACCACGGGCAAACCGGTCGTCATGGGGCGTAAAACATGGGAATCCCTTCCTAAGAAACCCTTACCCGGCCGCCGCAATATCGTTATTACCCGTCAGTCGGATTATCTTGCCGAAGGGGCGGAAACCATCCCCGGACTGGAAGAAGCATTGGCATTGTGTGCGGATGCCGAAGAAATCATCATCATGGGCGGCGCACAGATTTACGCCCAAGCCCTGCCGTATGCGACCGATTTGCGCCTGACCGAGGTGTCGCTCGATGTATCCGGAGACGCTTTTTTCCCTGAATTTTCATCGGATAAATGGAAAGAGCAGTTGCGTGAAACACACATAAGCGCGAAAGGTATCGGATACGCCTTTGTCCACTATGTCCGCCGCTGACCAAGCATTTCTTTGAATCCGTATATTAAAAAAGGTCGTCTGAAAACCTGGATATTGGTTTTCAGACGACCTTTTGATGTCGGCGCCAAACGGCTTACTTGAATTTGTAAGTGTATTGCAGGCCGATGATGTCGGCGTGGTTTTTGAAGCGCGCGCCGGATGCGCCTTTGCTGTCCACATCGCTGCCGGTGGCGCGGGCGGTGTGGTAGCGGGTGTCGTTGATGTGGATGTGGCTGTAAGCGGCATCCAAGACGTGGTTTTTGCCCAGATGGTATTTCGCGCCGAGCGAGAACCAGATGCGGTTGCCGTCGGGCAGGCTGTTCATGCGGTAGCCGGCGTTTTTGACGGGCGAGCGGTCAAAGGCGATACCTGCGCGCAGTTGCAGCGGGTCGGTCACTTGGTAAGAACCGCCGAGCGCGACTTTGTAAGTGTTGCGCCAGTTGGGGGTGATGACGGTGCGGTCGGATTTGCCGTTGACGACGTTTTTGGTGTTTTCAAAAACCAGTTCCGCTTTGTTGAAGCGGCTGTGGCGCGTCCAAGTTACATCGCTGAACAGGTTGAATTTGTCGGTGGCTTTATACATGCCGTGAACGGACAAGGATTCAGGGGTTACGATTTTGACGCTTGCTTTTTCACGCGGAACGTAACCGCGGGCGGCAAGCGCGCCCAAATCCCAAGCGCGACGGGCGTATGCGCCGTCGGCTTCCCATTCTGCCGAGCCTTTGAGGGTGTGTGATACTTTGGAGCGGTAGTTCACGCCGACCCGTGCGCGGTCATTGATGTCCCACATCCAGGCAAGTTGATAGCCGAAGCCCCAGTCGTGGCCTTTAACTTCGGCGTGTCCGTCAGATTTGCCTTGCGCGCTGACGGAGACAGGGCGGCCGGCGGCGCGTGAAGCAAGGCCGCTGGCGAGTTGGCTGATGGCGCCGGAGGCATCCCAGTCGGAATATTTGCGCAATTCGGCTTTGGAATATTGGGCGATCAGGCCGGCACCGAAAGCATGATTTTCATTGGCTTTCCAAGCGACGACCGGCTCGATGTCGATGCTGGTAAGGCCGAGTTTGTTGATGTTGTGGCGCAGTACGGAATCTTTTTCGTATTCGGTGACAGAGCCGAAAGGGACGTAAACGCCCAAGCCCAAAGTTACGTCGTCATTGACTTTGTATGCGCCGTAGAGGTGCGGAACGACGGTGGTTTTGGTGATTTTGCCGCTTTTCGAGCCGGAAACATCGCCGCCTTGATAGTATTGGGCGGAATCGGCTTCGTAGCGGATGCTGGGCAGGACGATGTTGGCGTTGACGGAAACTTGGCTGCTGTCGAGTTTGGACAGGCCGGCAGGGTTGTAGAAGATGGTCGATGCGTCGGCGGCTTCCGCGCCGGAAGAGTTGGCAGTGCCTTGGGCGTTGACCGACTGCGTACCGAAATGGTAGCCCGAAGCGTGGACTGCGCCGGAAAAGAAGACTGCGCTGAGTAAGATTACGGTTTGTTTAATAGGTGAGTTCGTCATTTTCTTATACCTGCGTGCAAATAATAAAGAGGTCGTCTGAAACAAACGCCTCTATCCGATTAGTATAGGTGCTCGATTCTATACCACCTTACCGTTTTTGCCTAATCTTTTCGATTCTTTGCACGGTTTTAACCCTATTCGATTGTTGCAGGGAAGTCATTTCTCTTTCATGCCTTTGAATTATCGTTTGTTGTGAAACCGACAACACTTCCCAAATGTAAAGAGGTCGTCTGAAAACCTGATTTTCAAGTTTTCAGACGACCTTTCGCATTTATGCCGGTTCAGCTTTATAACTAAAACTAAGCCTCCGTCACGGAATCGCGGCTGAAGGTTTTTTCGCAGTAGTGGCATTTGAGCTTGGTCTGTCCGCTTTGTTTGCGGACGTAGAAGCGGCTTTTCACCGGCTCGCCGTGGCTGGCGCAGTTGGTGTTTGGGCAGCGGAACACTTCGGCGATTTCTTCGGGCAGGGTGAGCAGGCGTTTGTTGATGACTTTGAAGTGGTCGATGGTATTGACGACGGCTTCGGGGGCGAAGAGGGCGAGGCGGTTGGCGGCGTTGTCGTCCAGCCAGACGCCGGTGATTTTAATGATGTCTTTGCTGCCTTGGGTTTTGCTGGGCAGGTTGAAGCCGACGGTGACGGCGCTGCCGTAGTGCAGCAGTTTGAATTGGCGCAGGATAATCAGGCCTTTGCCTGCGGGGATGTGGTCGATGACGGTGCCTTTTTCGATGGCTTCGACGCTGAGTTTAGGGGTTTCCATATTTGCTCCTTATACTTCTTCGTTCAACACCAGCGATAAAATCGCCATGCGGGCGTAAACGCCATTGGTCGCCTGCTCGAAATAGTAGGCGTGCGGCGTAGCATCGACGTCGGGGTGGATTTCGTCAACGCGCGGCAGGGGATGCAAGACGCGCAGGTTGGGGCGGGCGTTGGCGAGCATGGCGGCGTTGAGGTTGAATTTGCCTTGGATTTTGGCGAACTCTTGTTCGTCGAAGCGTTCGCGTTGGACGCGGGTCATGTACAGGATGTCCGCCCATTCGACGGCGGCTTCGAGGTCGGGCAGGATTTGGTAGCGGCAGCCTGCGGCTTCGAGTTCTTCGGTGATGTATTCGGGCATGGCGAGGCTGGGCGGGGAGACGAAGGCGAATTCGCAGTCCCAGCGTTTGAGGGCTTGGCAGAGGGAATGGACGGTGCGGCCGTATTTGAGGTCGCCCGCCATGGCGATTTTGAGGTTGTTCAGACGACCTTGGGTTTCGTAGATGGTCACGAGGTCGAGCAGGGTTTGGCTGGGGTGTTGGTTGGTGCCGTCGCCGGCGTTGATGACGGGGACTTTGGAAAACTCGGCGGACACGCGCGCGGCACCGTCTTTGGGGTGGCGTTGGATGATGGCGTCGGTGTAGCTGGAGATGATGCGGGCGGTGTCGGCGAGGGTTTCGCCTTTTTTCGCGCTGGTGTTCGCGCCGTCGGAGAAGCCGATGACTTTGCCACCCAAGCGTTGTACGGCGGTTTCAAACGACAGGCGCGTGCGGGTGGAGGGTTCGAAAAAGCATGAGCCGATGAGTTTGCCTTCGAGCAGGTCGTCGCGCGGGTCGGCTTTGAGTTTGAGGGCGGTTTGCAGGAGCAGCTCGAGCTGTTCGGTCGTCAGGTCGGAAATGGAGATGACGTGTTGTCGGTAAAGCGGGTTGGGCATTCGGCTTCCTTTCTTCAATTCGGCAAAAACCCCGCTAAGGCGGGGTTTTACGAAACAACGACGGACGCGCCGCGGCGTGCGGTACGGGCAAAACGGGTGGGGCAGGCGTTGAGGCGCATGGGTCGTCTGAAATCGGTTTGAGGTGGCGGTATTATCGCATATTTGACGGGGCTAGGCTGCGGATTTTCGCGCAAAGGGGTCGTCTGAAAATGGCGACAGTTTGCGCTTTCAGACGACCCCGCAGCCTCGTTCCGCCCTAAAATCCTGTTAGAATACCGTTTCATTTCATTCATAAGCATACTGTCCCCAACATTGATAAACGGTTACACACTGTGTTTAGCGTATCCAGAAAAGAGGTGCTTCCACTAATTGATGAGGCTTGGAAAAAGAAAGGTATGCCTCTTGCCAATGATCCTCGTACTTATTTAGTGGATATGAAAAGAGTAATTGGTACAAATGGTGAAACCAAAATACGCATTGTTGTACAGACTAAAGGCAGCAATCAAATCACTACTGCTTACCCACAAAAATAAATCGATTATATGGAGTAATCATGAATAAGAGAATAAAAATATGTCCCGCTTGTCAACAAGGCTATCTCTACCATTCAAAACCTAAATATCTTCATGATGAAATTATTCTGTGTGATGAATGCGATGCAGTATGGCTCAAAGGAGTGAATATATTTTATGGAGAATATGAAAAAGATTTTTATTCTTATGTTCCTTTCATGGAATCCCAAGGTATAACGGATGAATGTATCTGGGAAGGAGAGCTGTTCGATCATCCATATTATGAAGATGAAAACTCAAATGATATGGATTGATAGAAACTTTATATAGTGGATTAAATTTAAATCAGGAC
>NZ_KV789494.1:0-2256 GCF_001807625.1 Neisseria sp. HMSC03D10 | reverse complement strand
GCCGTACCGGTTTAAAGTTAATCCACTATAATCAAACCATTCCCATTTAAAGCTGTGCCCAATACGATGAAACTCCCGCCGCTCAAACCCCTCATCATTACCTCGCTGCCCGTCTTCGCCAGCGTCTTTATCGCCGCGACCCTTGTCTGGCGGTTTGGCACGCCCAAGCTCGCCATGCCTTTCGTACTCGGCATCATCGCGGGCGGCCTCGTCGATTTGGACAACCGACTGACAGGTCGTCTGAAAAACATCATCATCACCGTCGCCCTGTTTACCATTTCATCGCTCGTCGCCCAAAGCACGCTCGGTACCGGCCTGCCTTTCATCCTCGCCATGACCCTGATGACGTTCGGCTTTACCATTTTGGGCGCGGTCGGGCTGAAATACCGCACCTTCGCGTTCGGCGCACTTGCCGTCGCCACCTACACCACGCTCACCTACACCCCCGAAACCTTCTGGCTGACCAATCCCGTCATGATTCTGCTCGGGACCGTGTTATACAGCACCTGCACGCTCGTTTTCCAAATCATCCTCCCACACCGCCCCGTCCAAGAAAGCGTCGCCAACGCCTACGAAGCGCTCGGTGGATATTTTGACGCCAAAGCCGACTTTTTCGATCCCGACGAAGCCGCCTGGCTCGGCAACCGCCAAATCGATCTCGCCATGAGCAACACCGGCGTCATCACCGCCTTCAACCAATGCCGCGCCGCCCTGTTTTACCGCCTGCGCGGCAAACACCGCCACCCGCGCACCGCCAAAATGCTGCGCTACTACTTCACCGCCCAAGACATACACGAACGCGTCAGCTCCGCCCACGCCGACTATACCGAGCTGACCGACACCCTCAAAAACACCGACCTCATCTTCCGCATCCGCCGCCTGCTCGAAATGCAGGGGCAGGCGTGCCGCAACGTTGCCGCCGCCCTGAGGAACGGCAAAGACTACACATACAGCAAACGCCTCGGACGCGCGATGGAAGGCTGCCGCCAATCACTCTCGCACTACACCGACGACCACCCCGAAAGCCGCAACATCCACCACATCCGCCGCCTGCTCG
Organism: Neisseria sp. HMSC03D10; assembly: GCF_001807625.1. NCBI lineage: Bacteria > Pseudomonadati > Pseudomonadota > Betaproteobacteria > Neisseriales > Neisseriaceae > Neisseria > Neisseria sp. HMSC03D10. Next base: position 1,199 of record NZ_KV789494.1, on the reverse strand, counting down.
ACAACCTCGGCAGCGTCGACCACCAACTGCGCCAACTCCAACACAGCGACTCCCCCGCCGAAAACGACAACAGCAGCGACACCCGCATCGCCGCCCTCGAAAACAGCAGCCTGAAAAACGTCTGGCAGACCGTCCGCAGCCAGCTCAACTTCGAGTCGGGCGTGTTCCGTCACGCCACGCGCCTCTCCATCCTCGTTGCCGCCTCCTGCACCATCGTCGAAATCCTCCATCTCAACCTCGGCTACTGGATACTCCTGACCGCCGTCTTTGTCTGCCAACCCAACTACACCGCCACCAAAAGCCGCGTGTACCAACGCATTGCCGGCACCATCCTCGGCGTCATCGTCGGCTCACTCGTGCCTTATTTTACCCCCTCCGTCGAAACCAAACTCTGGATCGTCATCGCCAGCACCACCCTGTTTTTCATGACCCGAAGCTACAAATACAGCTTCTCCACCTTCTTCATCACCATCCAAGCCCTCACCAGCTTCTCACTCGCCGGGCTGGACGTCTATGCCGCCATGCCCGTCCGCATCATCGACACCATCGTCGGCTCCGTCCTCGCGTGGGCAGCCGTAACCTACCTCTGGCCGGACTGGCGTTACCTCACCCTCGAAAAAACCGCCGCCCAAGCCGTCGGCGGCAACGGCGCCTACCTCAGAAAAATCCTCGACCAGCTCCAATACGGCATCGCCGACGACGTCGAATACCGCACCGTCCGCCGCCAAGCCCACGAGCGCACCGCCACCCTCAGCAGCACCCTCTCCGACATGAGCAGCGAACCCAAAAAATACGGCAACAACCTGCAAAGCGGCTTCACCCTCCTCAAAACCAGCTACGCCCTGACCGGCTACATCTCCGCGCTCGGCGCATACCGCAGCGAAATGGACGGCGCGTGCAGCCCCGACTTCGTCCGCAAGTTCTACCAAAGCGGCTACCGCATCGCCGACCTGCTCGAACGCCTCCCGCAAACAAGCGAACAAGATTTTCAGACGACCCTCTCCCAAATCCGAACCGACTTGGAAGCCTTACAAACAGAGGCAGGCGACGAACGTCAAAGCCACATCCTCCACCGGCAGCTCACCCTCATCGCCAAACAGCTCGATCCCTGCTACCGCAGCCTGCACGACATCGAAGCCATTCCGCAGGTTGCGTAATATTAATCGGCTGAGACCTTTGCAAAAAAGCCTTTCCCCCCA